>NZ_JABXWS010000033.1:0-218452 GCF_015594425.1 Novosphingobium sp. HR1a | reverse complement strand
CTGCGCCTCGATCGCGAGCAGTCGCTCAGCTTCCTCGAATTCAACTACATGATCCTGCAGGCCTACGACTTCCTGGAGTTGTCGCGCCGCGCCGCATGCCGCCTGCAGATGGGCGGATCGGACCAGTGGGGCAACATCGTCAACGGCGTGGAACTCGCGCGCCGCGTCGATGGCACGCAGGTCTTCGGCCTGACGACGCCGCTGCTCACCAATGCCGACGGCACCAAGATGGGCAAGACGGTCGGCGGCGCGGTGTGGCTGAACGAGGACCAGCTTTCGCATTTCGACTACTGGCAGTTCTGGCGCAACACCGACGACCGCGACGTGGGCAAGCGCCTGCGCCTGTTCACCGACCTGCCGCTGGACGAGATCGAGCGCCTCGAAGCCCTTGAAGGCAACGAAATCAACGCCGCCAAGATCGTCCTCGCCAACGAGGCGACGAAGCTGTGCCGCGGTGAGGAAGCCGCGAAGTCCGCCGAAGCCACCGCACAGGCGACCTTCGCGGGCGGCGGCATGGGCGGCGATCTGCCGACCATCGAGGCCGGAGCAGACGGCATCCGTCTCGGCGCGGCCTGTGTGGAACTTGGTTTCGTGGCATCCAACGGCGAGGCCAAGCGCAAGATCGCCGAGGGCGCGGTGCGTCTCGACGACGTGGTGATGGACGATCCCGCCCTGCTGATCACACTGGCGCCGGGCGAAAGCCGCAAGCTCAGTGTCGGCAAGAAGAAGCACGGCGTCATCACAAAGGCGTAATACTTAATCCCGCCGACCTGCCGGGGGCAAAGTCGGCGGGATTAACCGCTTGTTTGCCATTTGCGCCTAGAGTTCTTCGACGGCAAAAAGCAAAAGGCATGGAACCATGAGTGCAGGAGCGCAGCTCACTGTAACCGACAAACGGCGCGCAGCGCGTCACCCCGTCGATTACACCGTGATCGCCGAGCACCGCCAGCTCGGCGACCTCGACCTGCACATCGTGAACATTTCGGCCCAGGGCTTCATGATCCAGGGCGAGATGACGCTCGAGCGCGGCGAACGGCTGGTCATGCGCCTGCCCGTGGTAGGCCGGATCGAGGCGCACATGATCTGGACCCACGAGGGCCGTTCCGGTTTCCAGTTCGAGCGCATCATCCGGATCGATGACTTCCTCAAGCTGGTCGATACTCTCCAGCCCAATCCGCGCCTGCGTCCCAAGCGCTGAACATCAGGCAAGTCCCGTCAGGAAAATGCTGCGTACGCACAAAACCATATTGATATAATATAACATGACAATTAGAGGGCTTGGACATGACAGCCCGCCCTCCCCGAATCGCCCTGCTGGCCTGCGCCAGCCTTGTCGCAACCGTCGCCGCCGATCCCGCGCTGGCCCAATCCGTGCCGGGAGCGTCCGGACAGGAAGCATTTGGCCCCGCCACCGCGTCCAAGAGCGGCCACGCGCAGGAGAGTGGCCCTGAGATCATCGTCACCGGCCGCGTCATTTCCGGCAACGCCGACCCGATTTCGGCTCCGGTTGTGCTGACCGGCGATGCCCTCACCCGCAATCTGAAGCCGCAGATCGGTGACATGCTGAAAAGCCTTCCCGGCGTCACCAGCAGCGGTTTCGCCCCCGGCGTATCGCGCCCCATCCTGCGCGGCTTCGACGGCCCGCGCGTTCAGGTCCTGCTTGACGGTCTCGGCTCGCTCGACGCATCCGCCGTTTCCGCCGACCACGCGGTGTCGCTCGACACGCTGAACATCGAGCGCGTCGAAGTCCTGCACGGCCCGCGCGTCCTGCTTTACGCCAGCGATCCGGCAGGCGGCGCGGTCAACGCGCTGGACAAGCGCATCCCACGCGCGGTGCCGGACAAGGCGTTCACCATCGACGCGCTGGGCAGTTACGGCACCGCCGCCAACGACGTGAACGGCGGGGTCGCCGCCAACGTCAGGCTGGCCGACAAGTGGGTCGCGCACCTCGATGCCTCCTACTATCATTCCGACGATCTGCACGTCGGCGGCTACGTGCTTTCCCCTGAACTGCGCGCCGAGACTCTGGCTTCGGCCGACGCCCTTGCCGCCGACGGAGACGCCGCCGGCGCTGCCAATCTGACGGCTCAGGCAGGCCGCAAGGGCAAGCTCGCCAACAGCGGCACCGAGGGCTGGACATATGGCGGCGGCGTCGCGTTCATCGACGCGGGCGGCGACATCGGTGTCTCGGCCCAGCGCGTGGCCAACGACTACGGCATTCCCCCGCGCCCCTCGACGGATCCGTCCTCGACGATGATCAGCCTGCGCCAGACCCGCGTTGACCTGCGGGCGGGCCTCAACCTCGACGGTTTCCTCAAACGCCTCGAACTGCGCGGCGCGTACGGCGATTACACCCACGCCGAGATCACCGACGGCGCCGTCGGCACCCGTTTCAACAGCCAGTCGCTGTCGGCCCGGCTCCAGGCCGACCAGACGCGCCGGGGCATCTGGAGCGGTTCGAGCGGCGTCCAGTATTCGTCCTCCACGCTGGACATCACCGGCGACGAACTGCTGCTGCCGAACACCGAGACCAACCGCTTCGCGGCTTTCACGCTGCAGCAACTTGAAGTCGGCCGGTTCGATCTCGAAGCCGCGCTGCGCTACGAGAATACGCAGATCCGCGCCAAGCCCAATGGCGGCGACCTGCTGACCGGGCAGAGCCGCCAGTTCGACCAGTACTCCGCAGTCGTCGGTGCCGCATGGCACCCGACCGATACCTTGACCCTCTCGGTCAACTACCAGCACGGCGAACGCGCCCCGTCCGCGGAGGAACTGTTCGTCAACGGCGCGCATGACGCCACGCAGTCGTTCGAGGTCGGCAATCCCAACTTCACGCTCGAAAAGAGCGATGGGATCGAAGCCGGCATCCGTTACAGCGGCAGCAATTTCGCCGGATCGGTGACCGCATACGGCACCAACTTCGGCAACTTCATCGCCGCCGTCCCGACCGGCCAGATCGACGCGGAATCAAGCCTCCCGATCTACCAGTACCTTCAGGCCGCCGCTCGCTTCCGCGGCATCGAGGCCGAGGGCGCGCTGACCGTGGCCCGCACGCAGAGCGGCGGCACCTTCAAGATCGACAGCGGGGTCGACTATACTCACGCCAGGCTGGTCAATCTCGGCCCGGTCCCCCGCATCCCGCCGCTGCGCGTGCGCGGAGGGTTGGAGTACGATTCGCCGGTCTTCGACTTGCGCGGCGAAGTCGAATGGAACGCCCGGCAGAACCGCGTGGCCGAGAACGAGAACCCGACAGACGCCTTCACGCTCGTCAACCTCAGCGCCACCTGGCGCCCGGTCGGCGAGAAGGGGCCTCTCACCCTCATCCTCTCCGCCAACAACCTGCTCGACGCCTCGGGCCGCCTGGCGGCATCGCAGACCAAGGACTTCGTGCCGATCGCCGGGCGTGACGTGCGCCTGACGGCCCGGATCACCTATTAAAAGAAACAATCCGGTTTAGCCCAATCCAACTTGGCAAGGGGAGGCCACGCTGCCATGCAGCCCGCGTGAGTCTCCCCCATCCTTCTCCCGACGGCGCCCCCACTTCGCCGCTCCAGATCGCCGACTACCGCAAGTTCTGGCTGGCCCGCTTCTTCGCGGTGCTGGCGACGACGGGTACGGTCGTCATCATCGGCTACCAGCTCTACGACGTCGCCCGAACCGACTACGCCATGTCGATCACGCAGGCCTCGTTCCAGCTGGGCCTGCTCGGCTTCGCACAGTTCCTGCCGGTGTTCCTGCTGACCCCGGTGGCGGGCGTCGTCGCCGATCGTTTCGACCGCCGCAAGGTCGCCGGAACAGCCGCCCTGCTAGACATGTGCGTCGCGCTGGGCCTCGGCATCATCACCACGCTGGAAATCCGCAGCCTGCCGGTGCTCTATGCCTTCGCGGTGATGCACGGCATGGTCCGCGTATTCATCAGCCCGGCCATGTCGGCGATCGCGCCCAACATCGTGCCGCCCAAGCTGATCCCGCGCGCGATCGGCTTCAACTCGATCGCAATGCAGGCGGGCACGATCATCGGCCCTGCCGCTTACGGTTTCATGTTCGCGGCCCACCACGCCCTGCCCTACTGGTGCTCGGCGCTGTTCACGCTGGGCGCCTCGATCGCCATCCAGGCGATCCGCCACTTGCCCGCCATCCCGCGCGACCCGGCCAAGGCTCACCCGATCCGCCAGATCGTCGAGGGCTTCCGGTTCGTCTGGAGCGAGCGCTTCCTGTTCGGCTGCATCACGCTCGACCTCTTCGCCGTGCTGCTCGGCGGCGCGACCGCGCTGATGCCGGTCTTCGCCCGCGACCTGCTGCACGTCGGTCCCGAGGGTCTCGGCCAGATGCGCGCGGCGACGGCGGCAGGCGCGGCGGTGGTGGCGTTCTGGCTCTCGTTCCGCCCGCTGCAGTCGAACGTCGGCGTCAAGATGCTGGCGGCCGTCGTGGCCTACGGCGCCGCGACGATCGGCTTCGGCCTCTCGCGCCACTTCCTGCTGTCGCTCGCCTGCCTTGCCTGCCTCGGCGCCGCCGACATGATCTCGGTGTTCATCCGCAGCTCGCTCGTCCAGTTGCGCACGCCCGACACCGTGCGCGGCCGCGTCTCGGCGATTTCCGGTCTCGCCGTCTCGGCCTCGAACGAGCTGGGCGAGTTCCAGTCGGGCTTCGCCGCAGCCCTTCTCGGCGCTACCGGAGCAGTTGTCTTCGGCGGCAGCGCTGCCATAGTCATCACCCTTGCCTGGGCCTGGTTCTTCCCGGAACTGCGCCGGGCACGTACCTTCGAAGCCCGTTGGGAGCAGAAATCATGAAGGCCGACAGCATCCTCGCCACCATCGGCGATACCCCGCACATCCGCCTCTCCCGCCTGTTTCCGGACCATGAGGTCTGGGTGAAGGCGGAGCGCGCCAACCCTGGCGGCTCGATCAAGGACCGCATCGGCCTCGCCATGATCGAGGCGGCGGAAGCCGACGGCAGCCTCAAGCCCGGCGGCACCATCATCGAGCCGACTTCGGGCAATACCGGCATCGGCCTCGCCATGGCGGCAGCGGTCAAGGGCTACACCCTTGTCCTCGTCATGCCCGAATCGATGTCGGTCGAACGCCGCCGCCTGATGCTGGCCTACGGCGCCAAGTTCGACCTCACTCCGCGCGAAAAGGGCATGAAGGGCGCGATCGAGCGCGCCAAGGAACTGATCGAGGCGACCCCGGGCGCCTGGATGCCCCAGCAGTTCGACAACCCTGCCAACGTCGACGTCCACGTCAAGACGACCGCGCAGGAAATCCTCAAGGACTTCGCCGATGAGCCCATCGACGTGCTCGTCACCGGCGTCGGCACCGGCGGCCACCTGACCGGATGCGCCGAGACGCTGAAGGCCAGCTGGCCTTCGATGAAGGCCTATGCGGTCGAGCCGACGCTCTCGCCGGTGATCTCCGGCGGCCAGCCCGGCCCGCACCCGATCCAGGGTATCGGCGCCGGTTTCATCCCCGGCAACCTGCACACCCAGTCGATCGACGGGGCCATTCAGGTCGATCCCGCCGACGCCAAGGACTGGGCGCGTCGCTGCGCAACCGAGGAAGGCATGCTCGTGGGCATCAGCTCGGGCGCGACGCTTGCCGCCATCGCCCAGAAGCTGAAGGACCTGCCCGCAGGCAGCCGCGTCCTCGGCTTCAACTACGACACCGGCGAGCGCTATCTCTCGGTGCCCGACTTCCTGCCGGAGTGATATCCATCGTGACGACTACCCCCGCGCTCGAGCCCGTTTCCTACGAACACGCCGGTGTCGCCCTCACCGGCTGGCTCGCCCGCCCCGAAGGCGCGGCCCGCGCGGCCGTCGCCCTGTTCCCGACGATCGCCAACGTCATCCCGCTGATGGAGGAGCGCGCCCGCAAGCTCGCCGCAGAGGGCTATCTGGTGATGATCACCGACTTCTACGGCGAGCCGATCGAGAGCTTCGAGGCTTCGTTCCCCGTCGCCGAGAAGCTGCGCGCCGACAACGCCTACTACCGCGCCCGCATCATCGCCGGGATCGATGCGCTACGGGGGCTCGCCGATGGCATCAAGCTCTTCGCCGTCGGCCACTGCATGGGTGGTCAGGCCGTCCTCGAAGCCGCCCGCGCAGGTGAGGATCTGGCCGGCGTGGTCAGCTTCCACGGCACCCTGCCGACCACGGCTCCGGCCCAGCCCGGCGGGATCAAGCCCCGCATCCTCGTCTGCCACGGCGATGCCGACCCGCTCGTGCCCCGCACCGATGTCGTCGCCTTCTGGGAGGAAATGGATGCGGCCGGAGCCGACTGGCACTTCCACAGCTACGGCAACGTGAAGCACGGCTTCACCGACCCGCACAGCCCGGACAAGGGCATGGCCTTCCTCGACTACAACGTCAGCGCCGATCGCCAGTCCTGGGCCTCGATGCTGTCGTTCTTCAACGAGATACTGGGCTGACCTCCCATTCCTCCCTGAGCTTGCTCGGGGAGGAATTTGCAAACAAAGCCCGTCATCCCCAACATCGTCATCCCAGCGAAGGCTGGGACCGCTGGCCTGTTACGACCAACTATCGTCCGGACGCCCTGCCGAGGGTTGGGTTTTGCGCTGCCAGCGGTCCCAGCCTTCGCTGGGATGACGGGGGTGTGCGTGCAGTCAGCGCACGCAAAAACACCCGCTGGCGAGTGCGGGCATTACGCCGGGGAAATCAACGCATCCGAAGTGAACATCGGGTCGGCGTAGGGAGCGTCCAAGCAGGGACGCGGGGTTTTGTTTTCCGTGAAGCTCTGGCGAGCGGCCGGGTAACTCACGGTGCAGCCCGGCTCGACCTGTATTCCATCGGAAAGTCCCATGTGGCCGTCGTTAGGGTTCGCATCGTTATCGGCCGGAGGCTATCCGGGATGGCCGTCCCATGCCCAACGACGTGTCGAAGGATCGTATGGACGGCGTTTCCGGTAGCGCAGGGACAGTCCGGGTCTTCGAACGGACGCGTGGTTTGCGCGATCGCGGCTGAAACCGCATCCCGGCCCACGACGCCGACCCGATACACCTCTCCGGCGTGATCATCGCCGGATCGGATGTCGGGTCATATAACCTATTTGGCGATAAATGTCAAGAATGCGGCAGATGATCCCGGGTGCGCTCCAGCACTTCGCCATCAAGCCGCCGATAGAAGCAGCTGCGCGCACCGGTGTGGCAGGCCGGACCTTCCGGCGTCACGAGCAGTTCCAGCGCGTCCTGATCGCAATCGACGCGAATTTCCTCGACGCGCAGGGAATGGCCCGATGTCTCACCCTTCAGCCACAGCTTGCCCCGCGACCGCGAATGGAAATGCGCCAGCCCCGTTTCACGCGTCTTCGCCAGCGCCTCGGCATCCATGTAAGCGACCATCAGGATCTCGCGCGAGCGCGAATCGACGGCGATGGCGATGAGCAATCCCTGGGCGTCGAAGCGCGGCAGGAACGCCGTTCCCAGTTCACGCTCGGCGGCTGTCACGTCTGTCATCCTCGGACTAATCCCTGTTCCCGCTAACAGCGGCATAATTGTTGCACCACAGCCACAGCAAGGGACCAAAATCCACGTCAGTCAGCGAAGTCTCTTTCCAAAAAAGACGATTCGATGAATTCTGGCTTTGCAGCTGGGGGGCTGCTTCTGACCCACAGGTCGCTCGCAGGCAAGTGTTCGGCAAGGAACACCGGTCTGAAACGGAAAGCGGGCCACGGTTCAGGGAATGCTTTGATGAGGGATCGGACCAGGCGGTATCAGGGGCACCGCTGAACTGCGCAAGCAGGGTTCAAACAGTTTCGTCACGAGGACGCCCGGAACTCACAAGGTTCCGGGCGTTTTCGTATTCAGGGCGAATCGCCTCAGGTCACATCGAGAGCTTCATCCAGCACGCGGGCGAAGCAGGCGATCACCACACGCTCCGCTCCTGCCCGCTTCAGCGCCGAGACGCAGGCATCGCTGGTGGCACCGCTGGTCAGCACGTCATCGACGAGGACCACCTTCGCACCTTTCAGCGCTGCCTTCCGCTTCGGATGGACGGCAATCGCACCCGACAAGGTCCGCTTGCGTGCCAGCTTGCCCATGCCGCCCAGCGAGCGCGTCGCCTTGCGTCGCACCAGCGTATCGACCGCGAGGCCCGCGCCGCTGCGCCGCCCGATCTGCCGGGCCAGTTCCGCCGCCTGATTGTAGCCGCGTTTCCACAGCCGCCAGCGATGCAGCGGCACCGGCACCAGCAGCCAGTCGGCATCGACGAAAGGCAGCTTGGGCACCATCAGCCCGGCCATCATCGGTGCCAGCGCGATGCGATTCCCGTGCTTGAACGCCAGCACCAGCTTGCGCGAAGGTTCGTTGTAGAGCGTCGCGGCCGCGATCCCGGCATGGCGCGGCGGATCGGCAAGGCACGGGCCGCACGTGCCGCCCTCCGGCATCGTATCGCCGAAAGGCCGCTGGCAGGCCGCGCAGGCCGGATCGCCCGGGATCGCCAGCGTACTCCAGCAATCCGCACAGAGCCCCGCCGCCGAACCGATCGCCGCCCCGCACAGCGGACACCGCGGCGGAAACACGAGATCGACGAGCGGTGAAAGTACGTGTCCCAGGCCCATGGCGCGATCCTATGCACGCCGTGTTGCACGACAAGCACGCCACGAGGGCATTGCAAGGTTTTCATCGACGCGGCAGGGGAGCATCCATGGCAACCAAGGCTCCCCCCCGCATCTTCTCCCCCGCCCGCCGCGCCGCCCTGCGCCGCCGGATGCTCAGGCTCCAGCAGCAGCCGGATGCGCCGCGCTACCTGATCGACGACATGGTGGAGGACGTGCTCGAACGCCTCTCTTTCCTGCGCTTCGAACCGAAGACGGCGCTGGTTGTCGGCGACTATTCGGGCGCGCTGGCTCTGGCGCTACGGGCGCAGGGTGTGCCGGTGACCGAAGTGGACCCGGCCATTGGCTTCGTTGAGGAACAGCCCTGGCCGTTCGACGGCTTCGACCTCATCGCCAGCCTCGGCACGCTGGACACCGTCAACGACCTTCCCGGCGCCTTCGTCCACGCACGCAAGGCGCTGGCGCCGGGCGGACTGCTGATCGCCAGCTTCCTCGGCTCCGGCAGCCTGCCGGTCATGCGCGAAGTCATGATGGCGGCGGACGACGAGCGTCCCGCCCCGCGCCTTCACCCCTCGGTGGACGTGCGTGCAGGAGCGCAACTGCTCCAGCGCACGCTCTATGCCGATCCGGTGGCGGACCATCGCCATCTGGACGTGGGGTTCCGCAGCCTCGAACGCCTCGTCGGGGACCTGCGCGCGCAGGGTCTCGCCAATGTGCTCGCTGATCCCGGTCCGCAGCTGGGCAAGGCGGCGCTGGCGCGGGCGCACGATGCGTTTGCGGCCGCCGGTGAGGGCGGCCGCACGGTAGAGCGGTTCGAGATCATGACGCTGTCCGGCTGGAAGCGCTGAACCCGTAAATCTCATCGTCATTGCGAGGGCCGAAGGTCCGAAGCAATCCAGAGCGGCCCAAACCGCCCTGGATTGCTTCGCTCGCAATGACGAACGCTGGCTTGCTTACGCCAGCGCCGCCTGAGCCGCCGCCAGACGCGCGATCGGCACGCGATAGGGCGAGGCCGAGACGTAATCCAGACCCACCTTCTCGCAGAACGCGATCGAGGCCGGGTCGCCGCCGTGCTCGCCGCAGATGCCGAGCTTGAGGTCGGCATAGGTCGCACGGCCGCGCTCGGCGCCGAGCTGGACCAGCTGGCCCACGCCCTCGATGTCGAGGCTGACGAACGGATCGCGCGGGTAGATGCCCTTCTCGACGTAGGGGCTGAGGAAGCGCGCGGCATCGTCGCGCGAGACGCCCAGCGTGGTCTGCGTCAGGTCGTTGGTGCCGAACGAGAAGAACTTCGCTTCTTCCGCGATCTCGCCCGCCATCAGTGCCGCACGCGGCAGCTCGATCATGGTGCCCACGAGATAGTCGAGCGTCTTGCCCTTCTCCTCGAACACCTTGGCCGCGGCCTGATCGACGACCTTCTTGAGGATCGCCAGCTCGCGCTTGGTGGCGACGAGCGGGATCATCACTTCCGGCACGATCGCTTCACCCGAAGCCGCTGCGACGTCGCAGGCTGCCTCGAAGATGGCGCGGGCCTGCATCTCGTAGATTTCGGGGAAGGTGATGCCGAGGCGGCAACCGCGATGGCCGAGCATCGGGTTGAACTCGTGCAGTTCGTCCGCGCGGCGCTTGAGCGTGTCCACGCCGATGCCGATCGCGTCCGACAGCTCCGCGAATTCCGCGTCGCTGTGCGGCAGGAATTCGTGGAGCGGCGGGTCGAGCAGGCGGATGGTGACGGGCAGGCCCGCCATCACCTCGAAGATCGCCTGGAAGTCGGCGCGCTGTTCGGGGAGCAGCTTGGCCAGCGCCTCGCGGCGGCCCTTCTCGTCCTCGGCCAGGATCATCTGGCGCACGGCGGAGATGCGGCCTGCATCGAAGAACATGTGCTCGGTGCGGCAAAGGCCGATGCCTTCGGCGCCGAACTGGCGCGCCATCTTGCAGTCGGCGGGCGTTTCGGCGTTGGTGCGTACCTTCATGCGGCGGTGCTTGTCGGCCCACTCCATGAGCGTGCCGAAATCGCCTGCCAGTTCCGGCTCGATGGTGGCGACTTCGCCCGCCATGATCTCGCCGGTGGCGCCGTCGAGGGTGATGAGGTCGCCCTCCTTCAGCTCGCGGTTGCCGATGCGCAGGGTGCGTGCCTTCATGTCGATCGACAGCCCCGATGCGCCCGAGACGCAGGGACGGCCCATGCCGCGCGCCACGACCGCCGCGTGGCTGGTCATGCCGCCGCGTGCGGTGAGGATGCCCTTCGCCGCGTGCATGCCGTGGATGTCCTCAGGCGAGGTTTCCACGCGGACGAGGACGACCGCCTCGCCCATTTCCGCGCGCTTCTCGGCGGTGTCGGCGTCGAGCACGATCGCGCCCGAAGCCGCGCCCGGCGATGCGGGCAGGCCCTTGCCGAGAATGTCGCGCGGCGCCTTGGGGTCGAGCGTGGGGTGAAGCAGTTGATCGAGCGCCATCGGATCGACGCGCTTGATCGCGGTGGCTTCGTCGATCAGGCCTTCCTCGACCATGTCGACGGCCATCTTGAGCGCAGCCTTGGCAGTACGCTTGCCCGAGCGGGTCTGCAGCATCCACAGCTTGTTCTGCTGCACCGTGAACTCGATGTCCTGCATGTCGCGGTAGTGCTTTTCGAGCAGGTCGAACACCGCGGCGAGTTCGGCGTATGCCTCGGGCATCGCCTCTTCCATCGACAGCGGCTTGGCCCCGGCGCGCTCGCGGGCGGCCCTGGTCAGGTACTGCGGGGTGCGGATGCCGGCGACGACGTCCTCGCCCTGCGCGTTGACCAGCCATTCGCCGTAGTAGGCGCGCTCGCCGGTCGCCGGATCGCGGGTGAACGCGACGCCCGTTGCCGAAGTGTCGCCCATGTTGCCGAAGACCATGGCCTGCACGTTGACGGCGGTGCCCCAGTCACCGGGGATGTCGTTGAGGCGGCGGTAGACCTTGGCGCGGTCGGCGTCCCAGCTGTCGAACACGGCCTGGATCGCGCCCCACAGCTGCTCCTGCGGGTCCTGCGGGAACGGCTTGCCCAGTTCACGCTCGACGATCGCGGTGTACTGCTTGACCAGCCCCCGCCAGTCGTTCGCGGTCAGTTCGACGTCGTTGTCGTAGCCGTTGTCTTCCTTGGCGATCTCCAGCGCTTCCTCGAAAAGATGGTGTTCGACGCCGAGAACGACGTCCGAATACATCTGGATGAAGCGGCGGTAGCTGTCCCACGCGAAGCGGTCATCGCCCGAAGTCGACGCAAGACCCTCCACGGTCACGTCGTTCAGGCCGAGGTTCAGCACGGTGTCCATCATGCCCGGCATCGAAACGCGCGCGCCCGAGCGGACCGAGACCAGCAGCGGATCAGTAGAATCACCGAAGGACTTGCCGACCGACTTTTCGATATGGGCCAGCGCCTCGGCCACTTCGGCCCGCAGTTCGTCCGAGAAGTTCGCGCCCTCCGCGAGATACTTCACGCATTCTTCGGTGGTGATGGTGAAGCCGGGAGGCACCGGCAGGCCGATTCCGGCCATCTCGGCAAGGTTCGAACCCTTGCCCCCGGTGATCACCTTGTCCTTCGCGCGCGGATCGTCGTGCTTTACGCCGCCGCCGAACGTGTAGACCTGCTTAGTCATTAGTCCCAAATCTCCGGGATTTTTGCGCAAGAATGCAGACCGTGGGGAAACCCTCCTACCCCTCGATCCGCGAGAAATCCGCTACGTTGTGCACCGCAGCACGGAAGCGATCAAGCAGTGCAAGACGAGATGTTCTTTTTATGGAGTCAGTATCGTTGACTGTCACCTGATCAAAGAACCCGTCAATAGGTGCGCGAAGCGATGCCAGCGCACTCATTGCACTTGCGAAATCTTCTGCAGCAACGGCTGTGGCTGCCCGAGGTTCCGCAGCATCGAGCGCGTCGATCAACGCCTGTTCCGCCGGTTCGGCGGCATAGCCGAGCCCCGAACCCGCTGCAGCATAGATTTCCTGCATGTCGGGATCGTCCACGTTTTCGAGCGGGTCCTCGTCGCCGGTGTGCGGGTGCGCGGGTGCAGCATCGGACGCCGACCAGCCTTCCTTCTTGAGGATGTTGGCGGCGCGCTTGTAACCCGCGAGGAGGTTGGCGCCGTCCTCGCTGCCGACGAATGCCTGCAACGCATGGACGCGGGCGAGCAGGCGGACCAGATCGTCCTCGCCGCCGAGCGCGAACACCGCGTCGATCAGGTCATGACGAACGCCCGCTTCCTTCTGCTGGACCTTGAGGCGGTCGGCGAAGAAGTCGAGGAGTTCGATGATCTCTTCGTCGACAATGCTATCGCCGATGACGATCGCACCGGGTTCCAAACCTGCGGCCGTTCTAGCGTGATCAAGAATGGTTTCCTCATTCTTCACTGCGTCATCATGAACCGAAGCCATATGCTTCAAGAGTGTCGGTATTAAAGACAGCCGTATATTGGACGCCATCAGTATTTTGATAATGGCAAGTGCGGCTCGTCTAAGGGCAAAAGGATCTTTTGAACCGGTCGGCTTTTCACCAATGTAATAGAATCCAGCCAGCGTATCCAGCTTATCTGCCAGCGACACCGCCACAGTCACCCGCGCGGTGGGCACTTCATCGCCCTGCCCGACCGGCTTGTAATGGTCGCGGATGGCGTCGGCCACGGCGTCGGGCAGGCCCTCGGCGCGGGCGTAGTAGCCGCCCATGAGCCCCTGCAGCTCGGGGAACTCGCCGACCATCTCGGTGACGAGATCGGCCTTGCACAGTTCCGCCGCCTGACGCGCCAGCGCCGGATCGCAGTTCGGGACGATGCCCTCGGTGGCCAGCCACTCGGCCAGCTTGGCCACGCGCTCGACCTTGTCGGCGACGGTGCCCAGCTTTTCGTGGAAGGTGATGCGGGCCAGCTTCTTCGCCTGATCCGACAGAGTAACCTTGCGGTCCTGCTGCCAGAAGAAACGCGCGTCGGACAGGCGCGCGGCCAGAACCTTGCGGTTGCCCGCGACGATGCCCACGCCGCCGTCGGTGGCGTCGATGTTGGCGGTGCAGACGAAGGCGTCGGCGAGATTGCCGTTAGCGTCTTCGCAGACGAAATACTTCTGGTTGACGCGCGCGGTCAGCTGGATCGTCTCGGGCGGGACTTCGAGGAACGCCTCGTCAAAACGGCCGAGCAGCGGCACCGGCCATTCGGTGAGGCCGGCGTTCTCGATCACCAGCCCCTCGTCCTCGACCAGCTTGAGACCGGCGGCGGCAGCGACGTTGCGCGCCTCGTCGCGGATCAGGTCCTGACGTTCGACATGGTCGACGATGACGTGGCAGGCGGACAGCTTGCGGGCATAGTCATGCGCGCCGCCGATGGTGATCTCGCCGGGCGCGTGGAAGCGGTGGCCCTTCGTGGCATAGCCCGATCGGATGCCGCCGACTTCGCACTCGACAAGATCCTCGCCCAGAATGGCGACGATGCCGGAGAGCGGGCGCACCCAGCGCAGCGAATCCGTGCCGATCGACGCGGCGCCCCAGCGCTGCGACTTGGGCCAGGGGAAGGCGCGCACGATGGCGGGGATCGCCTCGGCCAGCACGTCCCTCACGGCGCGGCCGGGCTTCTCGACGACGGCGAAGTAGGTGTCCTTGCCCTTGACGTCGCGGACTTCGAGTTGGTCCTTGCTCAGGCCGGTCTTGCGCAGGAAGCCTTCGAGCGCCTGCTCGGGCGCGCTGGTGGCGGGGCCTTTGGTCTCCTCGCTGACGGCCTCGGTTACGTCCGGCAGACCGTTGGCGATCAGCGCGAGACGGCGCGGCGTGGACGATACGGTGATCTGGCCGGGCGTGACGCCAGCGGCGGCGAGTTCCTTGCGGAACAGCTTTTCCAGATCGGCGCGCGCGCCCGCCTGCATGCGGGCGGGGATTTCTTCACTGCGCAGTTCGAGAAGGAAGTCGGTCATGTCAGTGGCCCGTTTCGCGGGTTGATAGGTGGGCGCTGTGGTCCTTCGACAGGCTCAGGACGAGCGGAGTTGGGGGAAGACGTCCTTCTACACCCCGCTCAGGCTGAGCTTGTCGAAGCCTCATACGGTCCACCCGGGGAACTTGGCTTCCCACTTGTCCTTGTTCACGTCGATCCACGCCTGACACGATCCCTTGGCGAGATCGCGCACGCGGGCCATGTAGCTGGCGCGTTCCTGCACCGAGATCACGCCGCGCGCCTGTAGCAGATTGAACAGGTGCGACGCCTCGATCGCCTGGTCGTAAGCTGCAAGCGGCACCTTGGCGTCGATGCAGCGCATGCATTCGGCCTCGGCGGCCTTGAAGCCGGCGAACAGCGCATCGGTGTCGGCGATCTCGAAGTTGTACTTCGACTGCTGCTGCTCGTTCGCCAGGAAGACGTCGCCGTAGCTCACGCCTTCGTTGTTGAAGCGCAGGTCGTAGACCGAATCCACGCCCTGAATGTACATCGCCAGACGTTCGAGGCCGTAAGTCAGCTCGCCCGCGACGGGCTTGCAGTCGAAGCCGCCCATCTGCTGGAAGTAGGTGAACTGCGTCACTTCCATGCCGTCGCACCAGACTTCCCAGCCCAGACCCCAGGCACCCAGCGTCGGGCTTTCCCAGTCGTCCTCGACGAAGCGGATGTCATGCTCCAGCGGATCGACGCCGATCTCGGCGAGGCTCTGCAGGTACAGTTCCTGAAGGTTCTCCGGGTTCGGCTTCAGGATCACCTGATACTGGTAATAGTGCTGCAGCCGGTTCGGGTTCTCGCCATAGCGGCCGTCCGTCGGGCGGCGCGAGGGCTGGACATAAGCGGCCTTCCACGGCTCGGGACCGAGCGCGCGCAGCGTCGTAGCAGGGTGGAAGGTGCCTGCGCCCATGCGCATGTCGTAAGGCTGCAGGATGAGGCAGCCCTGCGCGCTCCAGAAGTTGTGGAGCGTCAGGATCATGTCCTGGAAGCTGAGCGGCTGTTTGGCGGCGGTCATCGGGGTTCCGTCGAATTCTTGAATGCGCGGCCTTTGGCGGATCGGGGCTGCCAAATCAACAACACAAAGCATTGCTTAGGGCATTGCGGCGCATTGCGGCACCGCCCGCGCCCGCGTCGTTTGCGGATCGTGTTCATCTCCATTGCCGTCTGCATCGTATGGTGCATAGGGTGGGACCGGCGTCGCTGGCGCTGATCCGTTCACGCCGCCTTACAGTTTCCTCCCCGATAGGTTTGCCATGCCCCGCGTTCGTACCCTTATTCGTAGCGGGCTCGGCTCCGCCCTGCTCGCCTTCACCGCCCTGTCGTCCCCGCTCGCCTCGGCGCAGGAGACGGCGCAAGCATCCGCCGTCCGACCGGCGCTCTGGAAAGTCGCGGACGAGGACACCACGATCTGGCTGTTCGGCACGATCCACGTCCTGCCCGAGCAGGTGGACTGGTACGCCGGTCCGGTCGCCAAGGCGCTCGACAGCGCGCAGGAATTGGTGACCGAGATACCCATAGACGACACCGAACAGGCGCAGGGCACGATCCTGCAGATGGCTGCGCGCAAGGATGGCAAGTCCCTGCGCGACACGCTCTCCGCCAAGGAGCGCACCGCCTACGAGGGCGCGCTGACATCCATCGGCATCCCGGCACAGGCTTTCGATGCCAACGATGCCTGGTTCGCCGCACTCATGCTGACGCTGATCCCGCTCAAGACCGCAGGCTACAGCACCGAGACCGGGATAGACCAGCAGGTCGCCGCCAGGGCGCGGGCGCGACATCTGGCCAACCATGCCTTCGAGACCGTCGACTACCAGATCGGCCTGTTCGACAATCTATCCGAGCCGACCCAGCGCGCCTATCTCGACGAAGTGGTCGAAGCGCTGCCCGACGTGAAAACCGACGTCGACAGGATGGTCGCCGCGTGGAAGGCAGGCGATGCCGACCACCTCGCCGAACTGATGAACGAAGACGAGAGCGATCCGGAAATCCGCAAGGTGCTGATCACCGATCGTAATGCCAACTGGGCGAAGTGGCTCAAGGCGCGCCTCGACAAGCCGGGTACGGTGTTCGTCGCGGTAGGCGCCGGGCATCTCGCCGGGCCGGGCAGCGTGCAGGACCAGCTTGCGGCGGCTGGCGTTTCCTCGACCCGGGTACAGTAGATGATCCGTCGTTTTGCGGTACTTCTGGCGATCGCCGGGCTGGTCGCCTGTTCGAGCGAGCCCCAGCAGGCCAACCCCGCGTTGTGGCGGGTCGAGGACGGTCGGGGCCACGTCGGTTGGCTCTTCGGCACGATCCACAGCGCCGAGCGCCCCCTCGTCTGGCGCACGGCGAAAGTCGGTTCCGCACTGGACGAAGCCGGATCGATCATGGTCGAAGTCGGCAACCTCGCGAACGAGGCGGAAGTCGCCGCCACTTTCGAAAGCCTCGCGCGCAGCGAGAACGAACCGCCGCTTTCCGAACGCGTACCGCCGAAAGACCGCGCCGCTCTGGCCACTTTGCTGAAAAAGAGCGGCCGGGGCGACGGCGACTTCGCGGCGATGGATACCTGGGCCGCAGCCCTGACGCTCGCCCGCGCAGGGGCTGACGAAGGCGATACCCGCAACGGTGTCGACCGCGCCGTGATCGCGGCGGCGGGGCAAAGGCCGGTGGTCGAACTCGAAGGCGCTGCCGCGCAGCTCGGCCTGTTCGACGCCCTGCCCGAGCGCGAGCAGCGCGACCTCCTCGCCGCAGTCGTCGCCGAAGCCGTCTCTCCCGACCGCGATCTTTCGGCCAGCTGGCGCAAGGGCGACGTGAACGCGATCGAGGCGGAGACCCGCTCGGGCCTGCTCGCCGACCCGGAACTGCGCGCGGTGCTGTTCACCGGCCGCAACCGGCGCTGGACTGGCCGGATCGCACAGGCGGTTCGCTCGGGCAGCAAGCCGTTCGTGGCTGTCGGCGCAGCGCACATGGCCGGGCCTGAGGGATTGCCCGCAATGCTGACGGCCGAGGGGTTCACGGTCACGCGGGTGGAGTGAGGCTTTGGGGGCTTCGACAAGCTCAGCCTGAGCGGAATTGGGAGATTTATTCCAACCCCGCTCACCCTGAGCTTGTCGAAGGGTCGCAACCGCCCCCTCAAACACCGCGACATCGCGCCCACGGACGCACGAACGGCTTGCTTTTCCGCCCATCTCCCAGTAAGGGCCGCGCCTTCCTGTCATGGTCATCCCTGGAGGCGTGGCAGGACGGTGCGCACCGATGAGCGGCGTGTCATCGCATTATTATCCAGTTTTGAAAGGCAAGATCCATGAGCGATACGCTTAACCTGCCGGCCGAGACGCGTGATCGGGCTGGCAAGGGAGCCTCCCGTGCACTGCGTCGTGAAGGTCGCGTCCCCGCCGTCATCTACGGTGGCAACGAAGAGCCCCTCGCGATCCACGTCCAGGAAAAGGAGCTGTCTCGCCAGCTCGGAACCGGCCACTTCTTCAACTCGATCATCGAAGTCGAAGTCGATGGCAAGAAGTTCCGCACCCAGCCCAAGGACGTTGCCTTCCACCCGGTCAGCGACCGCCCGCTCCACGCCGACTTCCTGCGTCTCGCCAAGGGCGCGACCGTGCACGTCAACGTGCCCGTCGTGTTCGAGAACGAAGAGCTGTCGCCGGGCCTGAAGCGCGGCGGCGTGCTGAACATCGTTCGCCACGACCTCGAACTGGTCTGCGACGCCGAGAAGATCCCGCACGAGATCACCATCGACGTGACCGGCTTCGACGTGGGCGAATCGATCCACATCAGCCACGTCAAGCTGCCCAAGGGCGTCGAGAGCGCGATCACCGACCGTGACTACACGATCGCGACGATCGCCGCTCCCTCTGCCCTGCGCAGCGAAGAAGGCGAAGCAGCGGCCGAGGCCGAGTAAGCTTCTCCTGCTTTCGGGTAGAAAACGGCCTCTCCCACCCCGCGTGGGAGGGGCCTTTTCTTTTCATGCAACCGCAAGGACGCAGGCAAGGAATACGGATGGCCACGCAGCTTTGGGTCGGTCTGGGCAATCCCGGTCCGCAGTATGTCTTCAACCGCCACAACGTCGGCTTCATGGTTGCCGACGCGATCGCCGAGATTCACGGCTTCGGCCCGGTCCAGAAGAAGTTCCAGGGCTGGCTGCAGGAAGGCCGCATCGGCAGCGACAAAGTGCTGCTGCTCAAGCCCGCTACCTTCATGAACGAGAGCGGCCGCTCGGTGGGCGAGGCGATGCGCTTCTACAAGCTGGACCTGTCCGCCCTCACCGTCTTCCACGACGAACTCGACCTGGCGTCGTTCAAGGTGAAGGTGAAGCAGGGCGGCGGCCATGCCGGGCACAACGGGCTGCGCTCGATCGACCAGCACCTCGGGGCGGAGTTCCGCCGCGTGCGGCTCGGCATAGGCCATCCCGGGCACAAGGACCGCGTCCACGGCTACGTGCTGGGCAACTACGCCAAGGCCGAGATGGACCCGCTGGCCGACATGCTGGGCGCGGTGGCGGCGGAAGCGGATCGGCTTGCGAACGGCGACGACGCCCGCTTCATGAACGACGTGGCGCTGCGCCAGCAGGACTGAAGGGTGTCGAGTTAGCTTACATATGGATCGCTTCACCCCTGCCTGATTCAATGAAATTGGCGGAAATTGGCGATTGGCACGGTGATTGCGTATTGCTGGTCAACCAACACGGGTAACTGGGGTAAGACTACGATGATCCGCAAGACTCTGATCGCTCTCACGATCACCGCCGGCGCCACCGTCGCCATGGCCTCGCCTGCGCAGGCGACCTATTCGAAGGGCAAGCATACGCACTCCTGCGATTGCGGCGACAAGATCGGCAGGAAGATGTGCGGCGGCAGCACCTCCACCAGCAGCTCGACTTCGGGCGGCACCACGACGACTTCGGGTGGCACGACCAGCACCTCGGGTGGCACGACGACTTCGGGCGGTTCGACCTCCGGCGGCACCACTACGACGACCTCCGGCGGCACCACCTCGACCTCGGGCGGTTCGAGCGGTGGTTCCTCGGGCGGCACCGCGGTTCCGGAGCCGGGCATGCTGGGCATGCTGGGTGCAGGCCTGATCGGCCTGGCCTACGCGCGCCGCCGCAAGGCCCGCGCCTGATATTTCGGCACTGGTGCCCACCCCGCTGCGACTAAGGCCTTTGGCCTAAGTCTCGCTCCCCTCCCGCAAGCGGGAGGGACGTCTCCGTTTCTCCCCTCCCGCAAGCGGGAGGGGGTGGGGGTGGGTTCTACCTAATCTGGCAAAAGGCCGTCGCCGGATCACCCGGCGGCGGCCTTCGCCTTTTTCAGTTCGCGCGCGATCGCACGGTTGGCGGGATCGAGATCGGCGGCTTTTTCAAGCAGTCGCTGCGCCTCGCCGAGATCGCGCCCCGCCACGACGCGCACCAGTCCGGCAACGAAAAGATAGTCCGGATTGTCGCTGCCCAGCGCTACCGCCTTGTCGGCAGCGCGGATGGCGGCATCCCCCTCACCCAGCCCGCTTCGCGTGAATGCGAGGCGCTTGAGCACCTCCGGGTCCTCACCGCGCATCAGCAGTCTCTCGTAGATTCCCGCCGCCGTGGCCCAGCGCTGCCCGGCGATGGCGGATTCGCCTTGGCCGACCAAGGCCATCGTCTCCTTGAGCCGCGCTGGATCGAGCCGCGCCTGCAGCGCCGCCGCCTCGGGCGCGCCGACCGCACGGGCAGCCTGTTCGGCAGCTTCCAGCACCTGCGGCCCGGCCAGCGTCGATGCCGCGAGCGGCTGCAGCGTTGCCCATGCCCCCTGACCGTCGCCGGTCGCCAGCTGCGACTCACCCAGCATCAGCCGGGCATAGGGATTGCCCGGAAGCGCCAGCACCGCCCGCCTGAAGATCACCCGCGCCTGCTCCGCATGGCCCAGCTGCAGCAATGCCTCGCCATAGCGCATGCTCAGCGTGGACCCTGCCGCCAGTTCGGATTCGCGCGTCTGGAGCGTGGTGCGGATCTTCTCCCACTGCCCTTGTTCGGACAGCAGCTGGATTCGCATTACCTCCACCTCCGGGTCGTCAGGCGCCACTTCGGCAGCCTGATCGACCAGCTTCGATGCTTCGTCCAGCTTGCCCAAACCGTCGTAATGCTCGGCCAGCGCCAGCATCGGCGCCGCACGGTCGGGAAACGCATCGATAGCTGTGCGATAGGCGCGCGCGGCATCCTCTTCGCGGCCCTGCGCCGATGCCAGATCGCCTGCCATCACCAGTGCCTCATACGATCGTGGCGCGATGCGCTGCATCTCTCCAAGCAGCGAAGCCGCGCGCGCCAGGTCACCGTTCTCCAGCAGATAGCGGGCGTAGGATTGCGCCAGCCGGATATCGCCCCCCGCTTTCATTCCCTTTTCGAAGGCATCGCGGGCGGCCTCTTCGTCTCCCAGCGCCAGTTGCGCCTCGGCGCGCACGCGCCATCCGTCCACCGAGGTCTCGTTGCCAAGCGTTGCCAATGCCGCCTTTGCGTCACCGCGCAGCAGGGCGACTTCGGCCTTCATTCGGGCCATATCCTTGCCCCCTGCCCGTTCGAGCCGTCCGATCGCCCCTTCGGCCCCGTCCGGATCGCCGAGCCGCAGTTGCGTCTCCACCAGCAGTGCCAGCATCGGGGCGTCCGTGGGCCTGTCCTTCAGCGCGGAGGCCACTTCCACACGCGCCCGCTGGTAATTCCCGGCGGCGAAGTCATCGCGCGCCTTGGCGTAAAGGGTTTCGGGACTGTCGCCACAAGCCGCCAGCGCGACGAGGGCCACAAGCGGAAGGGCTATGCGCATGGTGCTCTTCATGGCGGCGGGCTTACGGGTAAGACCTGAAATTTCCGTCAACCGCCTGCAACCGCTCTCGCTCTGGCCAAGCGCCCCGCACCCGGCTATGGGCGCGCCTTAAACAGTTTTCGGAGTTTTCGATGGGTTTCCGTTGCGGAATCGTGGGTCTGCCCAATGTCGGCAAGTCGACCTTGTTCAATGCGCTGACCGAGACGCAGGCGGCGCAGGCGGCCAACTATCCGTTCTGCACGATCGAGCCCAACGTCGGGCAGGTCGGCGTGCCCGACCCGCGCCTCGATGCGCTGGCGGAAATCGCGGGTTCGGCCAAGATCATCCCGACGCAGCTGTCGTTCGTGGACATCGCCGGCCTCGTGCGCGGCGCGTCCAAGGGTGAAGGCCTCGGCAACCAGTTCCTCGGCAACATCCGCGAAGTCGACGCGATCATCCACGTCCTGCGCTGCTTCGAGAACGACGATATCCAGCACGTCGACAACAAGGTCGATCCCATCGCCGACGCGGACACCGTCGAGACCGAACTGCTGCTTTCCGACCTCGAAAGCCTCGAGAAGCGCGTTCCCGCTGCCCAGAAGAAGGCGACGCAGGGCGACAAGGAGGCCAAGATCGTGGCGTCTGTGCTCGGCCAGGCACTCGACCTGCTGCGCGACGGTAAGCCCGCCCGCCTGACGCAGCCCAAGGACGAGGACGAAGCGCGCGTCTTCGCGCAGGCACAGCTGATCACCGCCAAGCCGGTGCTCTACGTCTGCAACGTCGAGGAAGAAGCCGCCGCCGAGGGCAATGCCTTCTCCGCGCGGGTATTCGAGAAGGCCAAGGCCGAAGGCGCCAGCGCCGTCATCGTCTCGGCCGCGATCGAGGCGGAACTGACCGGCATGGACATGGAGGACCGCATGGTGTTCCTCGAGGAAATGGGCCTTGCCGAAGCCGGTCTCGCGCGCATCATCCGCGCAGGTTACGAACTGCTCGAACTGCTGACGTTCTTCACCGTCGGCCCCAAGGAAGCGCGCGCCTGGACCGTGCACAAGGGCGCCAAGGCCCCCGAGGCTGCGGGCACCATCCACTCCGACATGCAGCGCGGCTTCATCCGCGCCGAAACCATCGCTTATCCCGACTTCATCGCCTGCAAGGGCGAGGCGGGCGCCAAGGAAGCCGGCAAGTTCCGCCAGGAAGGCAAGGAATACGTCGTCGCCGACGGCGACGTGATGCACTTCCGTTTCAACGTCTGAGTAAACGCAGAATAACCGTCGTCCCGGACTTGATCCGGGACCGCTGGCAGTCTTCCGGCGCGCCTCGTCAAGGACGCACCCTGCGGTTATGCTTCAATTCCATCTTCGTCATTCCCGCGAAGGCGGGAACCCATCTCCTGACTTCGCTTGTTGAACCGTCATCAGATGGGTCCCCGCCTTCGCGGGGATGACGGTTCTATTTTAACGGCAGCACTCCCCCTCCTCGAACGCCGCGATGATCGGGCATGGTCCGGTGTCGCTTCCGGCGCATTCCCGCTCCAGCTTGCGCAAGGCGTTTCGCGCCCGTTCGAGCCGGGCGATCTCCTCATCCAGATGCGCGATCCGGGCCTGCGCCATCGTTCGCGCCCGCGCCCGGTCGTCGCCCGCATCGAGGCCGAGCAATTCGGCAATCTCGTCGAGGATGAACCCGGCATCCTTCGCCGCCCTCACGAAGCGCAGGCGCCGCACGTCCTCCTCGCCGTAATGCCGCTGGCCTTTCGCCCCCCCGGTACTGGCTGGGCGCGGGTCGTGGAGGAGGCCCTTGCGCTGATAGAAGCGCACGGTCTCGACACCGACACCTCCGGCATGGGCGAGTTGGGAAATCGTCAGGGCCACGCTTGACTCCGTACTAGGGTACGGAAGTTATAAGCATGGCATGAGCGATCACCAAGCCCCCGCCAGAACCGCCGTGCTGTACCGCATGGTCATGGAAAAACACGTCTGCCCCTACGGCCTCAAGGCCCGGCACCTGCTGAAAAGCCGCGGTTACCGCGTAGAAGACCACTGGCTGACCACCCGCGATGAAGTGGACGCCTTCAAGGCCGAGTACGGCGTCGCCACCACGCCGCAGATCTTCATCGACGGCGAGCGTATCGGCGGCCATTCCGACCTCAAGCGCTTCCTCGGGCTCGATGATCAGGCCAAGCGCATGAGCTATGCGCCGGTGCTCTGGGTGTTCGGAACCGCCGCTGCCGTCGCGCTTGCCGCCAGTTGGGCTTCTCTCGGCTCCCCGCTGACGGTCCATGCGGCGGAGTGGTTCGTGGCTATCACCATGATGCTGCTGGCGATGCTCAAGCTGCAGGACATCGAGACATTCTCCTCGATGTTCCTGGGCTATGATCTGCTGGCGCGGCGATACGTGCCTTACGCCTATGCCTATCCGTTCCTGGAATGGTTCGCAGGCGCCTTCATGGCGGCGGGCGTGCTGAACTGGCTGTCGATCCCGGTGGCGCTGGTCATCGGCGGCGTCGGCGGAGCCTCGGTATTCTACGCGGTCTACGTCCAGAAGCGCGAGTTGAAATGCGCCTGCGTCGGCGGATCGGGCAGCGTGCCGCTGGGCTTCGTGTCGCTGATGGAGAACGTGTTCATGGTCGCCATGGCGCTGTGGATGCTGCTGAAACCGATGGCCATGGGATGAAGCTCAGCTGCGGCAGCGCATGACCCCGTCGGCGCGGTAAGCCACACGCTCCTGGGAATCGTGAACGATCAGACGGGCGGGCCAGGTCTGCTGGTCGCTGGCGTTCCCCGAGTCAGGGAGCCGCACGATATCGACCCAGCTCGACAGCCCGACATATGTGGTGCGCGCGCCGCCCGGCAGATCGGCGCTCTCGTCTTTCGCGGCGAAGCGCTTGAGGTCGGCTCCTACGCGCATGAAACCTTCGCCGCTGGTGGCGATGAAGATCGGGCCACGCTTTCCGGCGTCCTCTTCTTCGACCACGTCCTTCTCGAAATTGCACCCGGGCTTGTCGAGCCCATAGCGGTCCATGTCGAGTTCGGTGATCGGGATCGGCACGATGGGCTTGAAGGGTTCCTTGCTCATGCGTTCGACCATGGCGACGTCATGCGCATTCTCGGCGGCCTCCTCGGCAGGAGTTTCCCTGCCGCAGCCCGCCAGAAGAGCGAGCGCGGCCAATACCATCGCGTGTTTTCGCATCATTTCCGCCCGAACAGTTTCTCTATGTCGTTATGGGCAAGTTTAACCCACGTGGGGCGGCCATGGTTGCATTGGCCCGAGCGCGGTGTCCGCTCCATTTCGCGCAGCAGCGCATTCATCTCCGCGACCGACAGGAGACGCCCCGCGCGCACCGAACCGTGACAGGCCATCGTCGCCAGCACGAGGTCAAGTTTTTCGCCCAGCAGCAGCGCATCGCCGTTGCGCGCGAGGTCGTCCGCCACATCCTGCACCAGCGCGCCGACATCGCTCTTCGACAGCACCGAGGGCACCGCGCGCACCAGCATCGCCGCCGGTCCGAAGCGCTCGAGGATAAGGCCGTGGCGGGCAAGATCGGCCAGCTTGTCCTCCAGCGCATCGCAGGCGGCTTCCTCCAGTTCGACGACTTCGGGCAGCAGCAACGCCTGCGAGCGGTTCATCGCCTCCTCGGCGCCCGCCGCCTTGAGCTTTTCCAGCACGAGCCGTTCGTGCGCCGCATGCTGGTCAACGATGACGAGGCCGTCTTCCGCTTCGGCGACGATGTAGGTCCCCGCCACCTGCCCGCGTGCGACGCCGAGCGGATAGCGCAACGCTTCCTCGCTCGCTTCTTCGGCCGCTTCGGCGCGCGCGGCGGGCTGGGCCATGACCTCGGCCTCGTAGGAGCGCCACGCCGTGCCCGTCTCCGAAACGCGCGAGGGTTGGTAGTCACTGCGCGGCGCAGAATATTCGCGCGCGAACAGCGAGCCGATCGAGGGTGCGGGCGCAACCGGCTCGACCTGCCACATGTTCATCGCGGCGGCCTGAGGCGGCTGCGCGCTCTTCTGCCCTGCCCCCTCCAGCGCATGCCGCAGCGCGCCGACCAGGAAACCACGTACGAAGGCCGGATCGCGAAAGCGCACCTCGGTCTTGGCGGGATGGACGTTTACGTCCACTTCCTCAGGTGGAATCTCAAGAAACAGGGCCAGCACCGCATGGCGATCGCGCGCCAGCATATCGGAGTAGGCACCGCGCACCGCGCCGACGAGCAGCTTGTCGCGCACCGGACGCCCATTGACGAACAAGTACTGGTGATCCGCCACGCCGCGGTTGTAGGTCGGCAGGCCCGCCACCCCGGTAAGCCGCGCCGTTCCGCGCTCGGCCTCGATGACCACGCCGTCTTCGGCAAGCTCACGCGCGACGAGGCGGGCGACGCGGGCCGCCAGTTCCTCGCGCGGCTGCACGGAGATGGTGCGGCGCCCGTCATGCTCCAGCACGAAACCGACGTCGGGCCGCGCCATGGCGAGACGGCGCACAACATCGAGGCAGACCGCATATTCCGAGCGCGGCGAGCGCAGGAACTTGCGCCGCGCAGGCACTTTGCCGAAGAGATCCTCGACCCGGATGCGCGTTCCCGGCGGCAATGCGGCGGGCGCGTCCACCGCGACGGTGCCGTGATCGACCACCCGCTTCCAGCCCTCGGCAGCATCGTGCGGACGGCTTTCGATCGTCAACCGCGCGACAGAGCCGATCGATGGCAAAGCTTCGCCCCGGAAGCCCAGCGTGGCCACCAGTTCGATCGCCTCGTCGGGCAGCTTGGAGGTCGCGTGACGCTCCAGAGCAAGCGCGATCTCGTCAGGGCGCATGCCGCAGCCGTCGTCGGTCACCTCGATCATGTCGAGACCGCCCGAGGCGATCCTCACGGTGATCTGCGTGGAGCCCGCATCGATGGCGTTCTCGACCAGTTCCTTGAGCGCGGACGCCGGCCGTTCGACCACTTCGCCGGCGGCGATGCGGTTGACGAGGTGTTCGGGCAGGCGGCGGATCGTGGGCATCAGGGTCTCGGCAAAGATTGGGGGCTTCTCGACAAAATGCGGACGTTGAAGGCGTCATGGACGCATCGTGCGACGGCAGGTCAAACTAGCGACGAAACGGCGCTAATTCGAGACGGGCGATGAGCGTTTCCCCCCGGAATCGGGAACAAAATTTTGGCCTTTCGCGAATCGATGGGCTAAGGGGAGCCCTCCTACCCGCAACCCCCGGTCGTCGATGTCGAGAGTGATTCGGCAAACGATTGGTAAGAAACGGATTTTAGATGGCCGGCCCCTTCTCGCGATTCTTCAAACTCGGCTCCCAGAACATGGCGATCGACCTCGGCACAGCTAATACGCTGGTCTACGTACAAGATCGCGGAATCGTGCTGAACGAACCTTCCGTCGTTGCCATCGAAACCCTGAACGGCGTGAAGAAGGTCAAGGCCGTCGGTGACGACGCCAAGATGATGATGGGCAAGACCCCCGACAACATCGAGGCCATCCGCCCGCTGCGCGACGGCGTCATCGCCGACATCGAAATCGCGGAAGAGATGATCAAGCACTTCATCCGCAAGGTGCACGGCAAGAAGAACCTGTTCCGCTACCCCGAGATCGTGATCTGCGTTCCCTCGGGATCGACCTCGGTGGAGCGCCGCGCCATTCGCGACGCCGCCAGCAACGCGGGTGCCAGCCAGGTCTACCTGATCCTCGAGCCGATGGCCGCGGCGATCGGCGCCGACATGCCCGTCACCGAGCCGGTCGGCTCGATGGTCGTCGACATCGGCGGCGGCACCACCGAAGTCGCGGTGCTCTCGCTGCGCGGCCTCGCCTACACCACTTCGGTGCGCGTGGGCGGTGACAAGATGGACGAGTCGATCGTCTCCTACGTCCGCCGTCACCACAACCTGCTGATCGGCGACGCCACGGCAGAGCGCATCAAGAAGGACTACGGCATCGCCATCATGCCGGCCGACGGCATCGGCGAGACGATCCACATCAAGGGCCGCGACCTCGTCAACGGCGTGCCGAAGGAAATCACCATCAGCCAGGCGAACATCGCCGAGGCTCTGGCCGAGCCGATCGGACAGATCATCGAAGGTGTGCGAATCGCGCTCGAGAACACGGCGCCGGAACTCGCCGCCGACATCGTCGACCAGGGCATCGTCCTGACCGGCGGCGGCGCCCTGATCCAGGGTCTCGACGATTATCTGCGCGAAGAGACCGGCCTGCCCGTCAGCGTCGCGGAAGATCCGCTGTCCTGCGTCGCGCTCGGCACCGGCCGCGCGATGGAAGACCCGATCTATCGCGGCGTCCTGATGTCCGCCTGATCGAATAGGGAGCACCGCGCCGTGCGAGGTGCGGGCTCCTTGAAAAGCGCGGCGGATATCCTGCACCGGACCGCCGCGCGGGAATGACAGGAGTGCATGGCGCATGGCACCGCCAGCCAATCGGCGCTCCGGCTTTTCGCGCAGGGCGCAATATTCGACGTTCTTCCAGTACACCGCCGGCGTGCTCGGCGCGGTGGTGGGATTGGGCCTGCTCGTCGTCTCCATGGTCAATCCGAATGCGTTTTCGGCGCTGCGCGGTGCCGCTTCGGACCTGACGGAGTCACCTGCACAGGCGACCGCCGGCGGGCGGCGCGCTGGCAAGGACTTCATGGCGGAGATCGGCGGCTTCTTCCTTTCGGGACGCGAGCATGCCCGGCTGGAACGCGAACTGGCCGAAGCCAAGGTGCGCATCGCGCGGGCGCAGGCCACCGAAACCGAGAACCGCCGCCTCAAGCAGTTGCTCGATTTGCGCGAGGACGATGGGCGACCGGTCGCCTATGCGCGGCTGGTCAGTTCCACCGGCGCCAGCACCCGCCGCTTCGCGACGCTGGGCGCGGGGACCGACAAGGGCGTGGTAAAGGGCATGCCCGTCCGTTCGCCGATGGGCCTCGTCGGGCGCGTCCTCGAAGTCGGCATGTCGAGTGCGCGCGTGCTGCTCATCACCGATACCGAAAGCATCGTCCCGGTGCGCCGCGCGCGCGACGGCGTGCCCGCCTTTGCGCAAGGACACGGCGACGGCACGATCCGCATCCGACTCGTCAACCTCGGCCTCAATCCGCTGCGCAAGGGTGACGTGATGGTCACCTCCGGCTCGGGGGGGCTCTATCGGCCCGGCACGCCGCTTGCGGTCATCACCGAACTGCTGCGCGACGGTGCGATGGCGCGGGTCCTGAGCAACCCGTCCGACACCGACTACGTCGTCGTCGAGCGCGCCTGGGCACCGCCGCCCCCGCCGCCTCCCGCCGAACCCGCGCCCGGGAGCGAGTGATCGTGCCGCTGCTGTCCGGCAACGACACGGTCGTAAAGCAGAGGATCAACCGCAAGCCCTCGCGCACGATCGCGGGCGGGGTTCCGTGGCTGACGGTGATGCTGGGATCGCTGGCGCCGGGCTGGGTGCTGATCGCGTCGGCGCCCGTCCTGCCCCCGCTGGGCTTCCTCATGTTCATCGCCTGGCGGCAGTTGCGCCCCGGCCTGATGCCGATGTGGGCCGGACTCCCGCTCGGCCTCTTCGACGACCTGTTCTCGGGATCGCCGTTCGGCACCGCCGTGCTGCTGTGGTCCTTGTCGACGATCGTTCTGGACCATGTCGAGACACGCCTGCCCTGGCGCAACTTCCTGACCGAGTGGCTGGTGGCGATCGGGCTCATCGTGGCGTATATCGTACTTTGCCTCGGCGTATCGAACATCGCCGGTGCTTCCGCCCCCCTCAATGTGATCGTGCCCCAGATCGTGATTTCCGTGATTATCTACCCGCTCGTCGGCCGCTTCGTGGCCTTGATGGATCGCCTTCGCCTGACCCCCTTCGTGGTCATGCGATGAAGTCCTGCTCATGAAGTTCAATTTCAGGCGTCTGATCCGCGCCCCGCACGTCACCAACGGCACCCTGCGCAACAGCTTCGATCGGCGCACCATCGTCGTCGGCGGCATCCAGGGCGGAATCGGCTGCCTGCTCGCCGCGCGCATGACGTACCTCTCGGTCTTCGAGAACGAGAAGTACAAGCTCAAGGCGGAGAGCAACCGCGTCAACCTGTCGCTGATCCCGCCGCGTCGCGGCTGGATTCTCGACCGCCACGGCCAGCCTCTAGCCTCCAACCGCGCCGACTTCCGCGTCGACGTGATCCCCGAGCGGATGAGCGATCCCGAGCGCACCATCGCTGAACTCGGCAAGCTGCTGTCGCTCACGCCGATCGCGATGCAGGACCTGCAGGACAAGCTGGACCGCTCGCACGGGTTCGCCCCGGTCGAGGTCGCATCCCGCCTGGATTGGGAGCGTTTCGCCTCGGTCAGCGTGCGCCTGCCGGACCTTCCCGGTGTGGTCACCCAGCGCGGCTACTCGCGCTTCTACCCTACCGGCCCCTCTGTAGGCCATCTCATTGGCTACGTCGGCGCCGCCTCGGCCGAGGAGTACGAGAAGGACCATGATCCCGTCCTGCTGACCCCCGGCTACAAGCTGGGCAAGGATGCGCTCGAGAAGTTCTACGAGAAGGACCTGCGCGGCACCCCCGGCGCGCGGCGCGTCGAGGTGACCGCCTCGGGCCGCATCGTGCGCGACCTCGACACGCGCGAGGATGTTCCGGGCAAGACCATCAAGACGACCATCGACGCCGCGATCCAGGACTACGCGGCCCGGCGCATCGGCCCCGAATCGGCCGCCGTTGTCGTGATGGACTGCCAGACCGGCGACGTGCTCGCGATGGCGTCGATGCCCAGCTTCGATCCCAACAGCTTCTCCGACGGCATCGGCCGCCTCGAATGGAAGATGCTGTCGGACGACGATCACGTGCCGCTGCGCAACAAGGTGCTGCGCGGGCTCTATCCGCCGGGCTCGACCGTCAAGCCGATGGTGGCGCTGTCGTTCATGGAAGCCGGGCTCGATCCGAACGAAAGCGTGTTCTGCGGCGGTGGCCTGCGCGTCGGCAACCGCGTGTTCCACTGCTGGCAGCGGCGCGGCCATGGCCAGGTCAACATGGCCAAGGGCATCTACCAGAGCTGCGACGTCTACTTCTACCACTTCGCCCAGCGCATCGGCATGGATCCGATCGCGGCGATGGCCAAGCGGCTCGGCCTTGGGCAGGAGTTTCCGCTGCCGGTTGCGGGCCAGTCCTACGGCACGGTGCCGAGCCCCGCGTGGAAGCTCAAGAAGTACGATAAGCAATGGCAGACCTTCGACACGGTCAATGCCACGATCGGACAGGGCTACTTCCTCGTGAACCCGCTGCAGCAGGCAATCCAGGCCTCGCGCATCGCCAGCGGGCGGATCATCATGCCCAAGCTGATCCACGGCCACGAGCATGAGAAGCAGGCATCCCTCGGCGTGCCCGAGGAGCATCTCGCCTATATCCGGCAGGCCATGTCCGACGTCGCCAACGGTCCCGGATCCGCGCCCCATGCACGCTTGCCCTTCCCCGACATCAAGCTGGCGGGCAAGACCGGCACCGCGCAAGTCGTCGGCCTCAACGTCGGCAACGGCAAGGGCGGCTTGTGGAAGCACCGCGACCACGGGCACTTCATCTGCTTCGCCCCTGCCGATAACCCACGCTATGCCTGCTCCGTGGTCGTCGAACACGGCGGCGGTTCCGGCGCGGCCTATCCCATCGCGCGCGACGTGCTGACTTACATCTTCGACAAGGAGAAGGGCATGGAAGTCCTCACCGAACTCGAGACGAAGTGGGGCGGCACCGCCAAGGAGCGCCTCGACGCCCGCTTCCGCGCCTATTCCGCGCAGTACGGGGTCGGCGCCCCCAAGGTCTCGCCGGAAGAGGAGCGCCGCAAGCTGCAGGGCGCCGACCAGCCCGACGACCCGCGCCAGCCCATCAGCGAGGCGCAGTCGCCCGCGCCCGAGCCCGCCGATGACGCGGACCGGCCTGCGGCACCGCCCTCGCCCACTGCCACGCCCGCCACTTCGCCCGGGGCCGGAGGATCGCCGCAATGAGCCGCTCCATCGTTCCCGAGGCGATCTCGCGCCAACCCTGGCAGATGATCATCCCCCTATGCGGGCTCGTCGGACTCGGCGCAGCGGTGCTCTATTCGGCAGCCGGCGGCAGCCTGCAGCCTTACGCGCTCAGCCATGTCGTACGCTTCTGCGTGTTCCTGGTCATGGCCATGGTCATCGCCCGGATGAGCCGCAACCTGTTCCGGATGGCTGCCTATCCCATCTACGGCGCGATCCTGATCCTGCTGGTCCTCGTCGAACTGATCGGCGCGGTCGGCGGCGGCAGCCAGCGCTGGCTAAACCTCGGCTTCATGTCGCTGCAACCATCGGAACTGATGAAACCGGCGATCGTCCTCGTGCTCGCGCGCTTCTACGAGACATTGCCCCACGCCATGACCGCCAGCTGGCGCGGCCTCGTCCCGGCGGGCGTGCTGATCGGCGTTCCGGCACTGTTCGTGCTGATCCAGCCCGACCTGGGCACCGCCACCGCCGTATGCTTCGGCGGCGTGGTGACGATGTTCCTCGCAGGACTTCCCTTGTGGTGGTTCCTGGGCGCGGGCGGTGCCATGATGGTCATCGCCCCGATCGCGTTCTTCACGCTGCTCCACGATTACCAGCGTAACCGCGTGCTGGTGTTCATGGACCCGGAGGGCGACCCGCTCGGCACCGGCTATCACATCACGCAGTCCAAGATCGCGATCGGTTCGGGCGGCATCTTCGGCAAGGGCTTCGGCAACGGCACGCAGAGCCACCTGCAGTACCTGCCCGAACCCCACACCGACTTCGTCTTCGCGACCATGTCCGAGGAATGGGGTCTGATGGGCGGGCTGTTCGTCCTCTTCGTGTTCACCGTCGTGATCGGCTGGGGCATGGGCGTCGCCCGTCGCGCGCCCGACCGCTTCTCCAGCCTGCTGGCGGCGGGCATGACCGCGACGATGTTCTTTTACGTGATGATCAACCTGATGATGGTCATGGGCCTCGCCCCGGTCGTCGGAATCCCCCTGCCCTTCATGAGCCACGGCGGCACCTCCATGCTCACCAACATGATCTGCCTGGGCACGATCATGGCGGTAAACCGTTGGAATCAGGGCAGAGGCTCACTCGGCTGAAACTTTTTCAAGTTTTCGCTTCCAATGTAAAAATCTGCCGTTATAGGGGCCTCTCCGCCGCCGACCGGCGGGGCCGCAAGGCCCTTCGAGGACAGGTAGCGTGGACGCATAGCTCAGTTGGTAGAGCAGCTGACTCTTAATCAGCGGGTCCTTGGTTCGAGCCCAAGTGCGTCCACCATCCTGTTTCCACGAAGACCATGTGGGGACGCATAGCTCAGTTGGTAGAGCAGCTGACTCTTAATCAGCGGGTCCTTGGTTCGAGCCCAAGTGCGTCCACCATATACCAATCCTGCGGATACCCGTGGGGACGCATAGCTCAGTTGGTAGAGCAGCTGACTCTTAATCAGCGGGTCCTTGGTTCGAGCCCAAGTGCGTCCACCACCCCTTCTAAGCACCATGATCGTCTGCACCGCGATGGGTGACGCACCCCAGGCACATGGCCCGGGATGCGCCTGATAGGTCACAGATCGTGATCAGCAGCCACGCGACTTGAAGTGCTGCTCGATCGCATTGTGCAACCCTTTTCGGCCATGTTCGCCTGCGCGACCGAGCGCGTTGACAAACCCTCGGGGAAGCGAGCCTCGGCTCGATCGGATCGACTTGCCCTGATCCTTGGCAAAACCCACGACCGACTGCGCGGCCCTCGTCCCGGCCATGGCCTGCGTGCTGCCAAGCAGCGTGAAGGCAGCGGTCATCGCGACGAGAATCGTTCGTTTCATCATTGGAAGTGCGACCTTTCCGTTGGGAGTGATGCCGACGGTCGTACCCATCGAATTCAGCCCTTTCCCGTCGGCACGCAACGAATACCCCGGCCCGGTAAATATCGTCCGGACAACAGTGATGAAGGTATTGATTTAACGTCGGATTAAACATGCTGCAACGCAACATTCACAATCCGTCATCGCGGCGTCACTTGCCGGCTGAAGTTGCACCACAACGCAGCAATTCCATCATGGTCCGCTGGATTTCGTCGAAATCCTTCATCGAATTCCTGCCGCAAATGGCCTGGCGTCCGCCACGATGGTTAATCTTCGATGAGGGACGCCGAATTGTTGGCCTCGCATAAGGTTTCTCAGTTCGCCGATGGGCTCGCCTGGACCGGAATTCCATAAGCCTGACCCAGTTCCTGAATCACTCTTCCGGCGAGCGCACTGCGAAACTCGATGCCGACCGTGTTACCGTCCAGCCAGCGCACATGGGCAGGGATGGGCTTGAAGTTGGCGATGCGCAGTTCGATGGCCTCACCCGGCACGAAAGCCTCGGCGCTGCCGACAATGCTGCAGCCGCCTTGCGAAACGTCGCCCAGTTCGACCGGAAAAACGTGCCAACTCGATTTGCGGCACCGCGCCTGAAGCAGCACGGGGTGGCGCTGGGCCAGTCGGTCGTTCTCGTCAGCCAGCATTATACCCTCTTAGCTTCGCCTGAGGGTGCCTAGCGACCAGAAGTAAATCCGAAGTTTCAGTGCTCCGCCGAAAGTCCGTCGCTCTCGAGAGGCGGCGAACCGGTGGCGGCGATCTGTGCGTCGATCTCCTTGGCTCGGTCCACGATGGTCTTGTTCGCGGCCTTGTAGCGCTCTTCGAACGTCGGCTCGCGTTTGCAGCCCCCGAGGAGCGCTACAAGCGCGAATGCCGCGATCAGCCCCGTACGCATCAATAGTCCTTCTTGATGCGCACGTTCAGGCTGTTCACGCCCGAGCCGCCGGCCTGGCTGAGCACCGACAGCCACTTTGTCACGCTGACTTCCAGCTGCGTGGCAGTGAAGCCGCGCGCGTCGGTGATCAGTTCGACGTAGATGTCGTCGGTGAGGTACTGTCCTGCGGCGACGGCCGTGCCGCGACCGGCCTGCTCGTCCGGACCAAGGATACGCAGGCGGTCGATCCCGGCGGCGGAGCGCAGCTTGCCGAGCGGGTTGAGCCCACCGCCGGTCCCGCGCAGCGAATTGAGCGAGGATGCCAGCTGCACCGCCTGCAGTGCCGAAAGGTTGGCGATCGAGCTGCCGAACAGGATGCGCGATACCACTTCATCGTCAGGCAGGCTGGGATCGGACGAGAAGTCGATCTGCGGGTTCATCGCGCGCCCGGTGACGTTCACGTTGACGGTAACGTCCTCGATGTCGTCGGTAGCAGTGATCTGGACGGTGGGGTCGATCGTCGAGCCGCCAGTGAACAAGACGATGCCGTTTTCCAGCTGGAACGAGCGTCCGGCGAAGCCCAGAGTACCACGCACCAGCTTGACCTCACCCGAAAGCGAAGGGGCCGCGCTGGTGCCAGTGACGTTGAAGTCCGCACTCCACTCCGATTCGAGGCCCATGCCCGACACGTAGAGCTTCTCCGGCGCCCGCAGGTGCAGGTCGAGGCGAACGAGCGCGAAGGCGCTGGCGGCGGTCGGCGCGGGTTCGTCGCCGGTGATACGCTGCGGGCCGACCGGCGGCTTGAAGCGAACGCCGGTCAGGCGCGGCACTTGGGCGGCACCCTCGCGCACGATCTGGTAACGGGTTTCCGGCAGCTTGATCTCACCTGCGAGCAGGGCCGGCTCGCCCGCAACCTTGGTCAGGTGCAGGTTGCCCGTTGCCGTCGCCGAAAGCGCATCGCTGCGTGCAAGCCTTGCGCGGTCCAGCTTGACGTTGAGGTCCATCGGATAGCCCGCGTCGGCGGCGAGGCTGACACGGCCACTGGCGCTGACGGTGCCGTCTCCGGCCTTGGCGGTCAGCGAGGTCAGTTCAAGCGAGTCGCCGGTGAACTTGCCCGCCAGCGCCATGCGGCTGAGCCGCGTGCCATAAGCGAGGTTCTCGTAGACCATGTCCCGGCCCTGCACGACGCCGTTGATGCACGGGCTCGACACGCGGCAGGTGAAGTCCGCCGCCAGCCCGACCGAGCCTGTGAGCGTCTGTCCGGACAGCCCGGCGAACGAGAACAGCGTGTCGGCCGGACCGTTGTAGCGGATGCCGCCACCCAGCGGCGCATCCATCAGGCGCGCCATCCATGGGCCATCGCCCGGCGGCAACGGCTTCAGGCTTGCGGCCATGCGGCCGATGACGGTGCCGCGACGGCGGAACACCGCGCGTCCTTCGCCGCCATCCGGCAGCAGCTTGCCGACGAAGTTGATGTCGACACCCTGGCTGACCGCCGATGAACTGGTCCGGGTGAAATTGGTGAGGGAGAGGCGGGCATCGGCGCGGGGGAATGCGGTGGCGCTTGCCTGCTCGAAGTCGAAGCTGCCGCTGACCTTGCCGCCAATGCCGTAGCCCGGCGCGAAGGCGTTGAGGATGGCGAGATCGACGCCCTCCATGCGGCTCTGCACCTTGATGCCTTCGCCGTAAGTGCCCGCCAGCTTGAGGCTGCCGCCACCGAACGCGATGTTGGTGGGAAGCAGTTCGTACGTGCCGTTCTTCGGGATGATCCGCGCGGGCGTGGTCGTCTTGACGTCGAGGCCGCGCACCCTGCCCTGCAGCGCCACGCGCCACAGTTCGGGCTGCATGTCGGCGTTGAGGCCGAGCCGGAACGGTACGCCGCTGACGCCTTCGATCAGGCCCTTCGCCTTGCCGCGCCCGTCGCGATAATCGACGATTACGCGGGCCGCTGCCAGATCGAGCGCACCGATGCTGGTGCCCGCGATCTGCGCGTCGGCAACGACGTAAGGCTGGTCGTAGAGCACCGCCCGGCCGTCGATGATGGCCGATCCAATGGATAGCTTGGCAGGGCCGTCGAAGATCGCGTTCTTGGCGCGCAAGTTGAAGTCGGCCGCCTGGTACTTGCCCTCGGCATCCAGCCGCACGAGGCCGCCGATGCCGTTGCCGGTCGCGGTCAGTTGTCCCGCGAAGGGACCTGCAGGTGTCTGCACGATTCGCCCGGCGAAATCGACGCCGGACAAGTTGGCGCTGTTGATCTGTACCGAAGTCTGCTTGCCGAGGCCAAGCGTCACGTCAGCGCGCAGCGGTCCGTAGTCGGTGTCGCCCTTGGCATCGAGGCGATAGCCGCCCGGCGCGCCCTTGATCCGCGCATCGAGGTTGGCAAGGCCGATACCGAGACCCGGGCGCTCCGCCGTGACATGGGCGTCGGGGTTCGTGATGGTTCCCGTCACTCGAACGCCCAGGGCGCCGTACTGGCGCGAAGTCCCGTTCGCGGCGAGCGCAATGCGCCCGTCGGGCGACCAACTGCCCTGCCCGCCGGTGACTTTGAGCAGCGGCGCATTCATGCGGACGCTGGAGAAGCGCACCACGCCGTCCGAACCGTACTTCACGTTGGACGACGCCGAGAAATTGCCGCCGAGATAGGTCTGCAGGCTGGCGTTCAGCAGTTTGGTGGAGCGTGCGCGCACCGTGCCCTGCAGGGCGAAGCCCTGACCCTCGGTCTTGAGGTCCATGTTGGTACGGATGTTGAAGATGCCGACGCTGTCGACGCGGTAGTTGTCGATCTTGCCGTCGATCGCGCCGGTATAGAGCCCCTTGCTCATGTCGGCGACAAGGATCAGCCCGGCGTCGATACGATCGGAGCGCAGGCGCATGTTATCCGACAGGATGCGCGTTCCTTCGATCGCGAGATCACCGTTGAGCGTAACGTTCGCCAGCGTCCCCCCGGCGACGGTATCGAGCCCGGTGATCCGACCGACCCGTGCGGCGACGGGGATCATGATATGCCCGGCGTCCACTTTCGCAGCGCCGCGCGCCGTCAGGTTCTCCAGCCCCATGTCGTTCATCACCAGCCGCCGGGCGGCCAGCTGATAATTGACCACAGGCGTGGTGAACGCGCCGTCGAGCGCGAGGTCGGCGGTCAGGCCCGCACCGCTGAGGTTCTGCGCCATGGCGGCAGGCTTGAGCAGGACGAACGCGAGCTTGAGGTCCTCGAACCGGTTCTCGCCGAGATCGACGAGGCCGTTCGGGGTCAGGTTGAATGCGTCGCTCGAGATCATGCCCGACAGTCTGGCGCGGCGCTTATCGAAGGCCGCGGTCAGGTCGATATTGGTGATCGGCCCAAGCAGGCTGGCGGTCGGCCCGGTGAACATCCGGGCGATCTGCGTCGGTCCCTTGATGACGAACGTACCGTCCCGCGCGGTCAGCGCCAGCCGCGCCAGTTCGCCGCTGCCGAGGTTGGCATCGAGCTTGCCGTTCCAGGCCGCCCAGTCGCCCTTGCCCGCCAGCTTGAGCGTGACCGGCTGGGTAAACCCTGCGAGGCCCGCGATCAGGCCGCCCTTGGGCGCATCGATATCGACATCGAGGCCAAGGCGGTTGCGGTCGGGTACGGCGTCGAGCACGGCGTTGAAGCGATCGCCGCCGCCTTTGCCCGCGACGGCGATGGTGCCGCCCTTGGCGCTGACTTGCGCGCGGCCATCGGCGATATGCGCGCGTCCGGCGACCGTCATGATCCGGCGCTGGCCGGAAACCGGCGGTTCGGCAATGAAGCGGTCGATGCGCAGTTCGCCGACGTCGATATTGAGGTCGGGCAGCAGCGGCGCGTCGCTGGGCGGCGTCGCGCGGAAATGCGGGGTGCGGCGCAGCACCACGCGTTGCGCGGTAGCGCTGCGCACGTCCACATGGTTGTCGAGATAGGCGAACGGGCGCCAGTCCACGCGAATTTCGGGAGAGTACAGGAACTCGCCGCGCGGATCGCGCACGGACAGACCACGCAGGATCATCTTGCCGTAGAGCGAACCGTCGATCCGCGCGACGGTGATCTTCATGCCGTTCTGGAATTCAAGCGCGGCGATCTGGTCCGCGACGAAGCGGCGGCCGGGGCCGGTATTGATCCCCAGGACCACTGCGACAAGGAATGCGACGACGCCCAGCAGCACGAAGGCGACGGTCTTGAGCGCCCTTACGCGGATGCGATGCCAGCGCGAAGGCTGTTCGACCACGACCTCGGTGGCTTCGGTTTCCGGCTGGGGCGCCATGCCTTCGCTGTTCTCCTCCGGGCCGGCCATCAGAACGCCTGCCCGATCGATACGTAGATGTTGAAACGCGATTCACCCGGCTGCCGGTTGATCGGCGTCGCCACGTCGAGCCGCATCGGCCCGAAGTTGGTGTAGAAGCGGCCGCCGATGCCGACGCCATAGCGCAGATTGTTGAACTGCGGCATCGTCTCGCGGTAGGCCTGACCGGCATCGACGAAAGCAACGACGCCGTAGTTGCCGAAGCGATAGCGCGCCTCGAACGACCCCTCGTTCAGACTGCGACCGCCGACGGGGTTGCCGTCCGGCGCCTGCTCACCGAGTGCCTGATAGGCGAAGCCGCGCACCGAGCCGCCGCCGCCCGCATAGAGCCTGCGTGATGGGGCGATGTCGAACAGCCCTGCGCCCTGGATCGTGCCGAGGCGGATCCTTCCCGCCAGCACGAAGCTGTCGCTGATGGGGTAGTAGGTCGAGGCATCGAGCCGCGCGCGGATGTAGGGATCGAAGCCGTTCCTTACGGTGGCTTCCGGCTGGATCAGCGTAGTCAGGCGGTAGCCCTTGGTCGGGTTGAGCAGATCGTCGGAAGTGTCGAACCCGACCTGCCCGTTGAGCCCCGCAACGTAATAGGTGCGCCGCTTGCGAGTACCGCTTGCAGCATCGTAATCCGTCTCGGCTGTGCCCAGCATCTCGACGCCGAAGGCATAGGTGTAGCGCTTTTGCCAGATGGGCGTGGAATCCCGGGCGATGCGCGCGGCGATACGCCCGGTATAGGCGCTATAGGCGTCGTAGTCGTTGTGGAACGCCTCGGCGACCAGTTCGAAAGTGCGGTCGCGCTTGCCCGCATTGGAGCGGCGGAAGGTTACGCCCGCACCCTGTTGCCGCGTACCGGCGATGGCATGCGCGATCAACGCACCCTCGGGCGGGAACATATTGCGGTGAGTCCAGGTGGCCTGAGCCGTGATGCCCTCTCCGGCCGCATAGCCGACCGACCCGGCGATCGTGCGCGGCGGACCGGCATCCTGCTTCACGTGCAGCGTGACGTACTCGGTGCCGTCGCCGGCCTGATCGCCCGTCTTCTGCGGTTCGACCGCAACGGTCGAGAACAGGCTGGTGGCGACCAGCGCCTTGCGCAGATCATCGACCTTGCGGCTGTCGTAAAGCTCGCCGCGCTTGAACCGGGCGAGAACCTGAATGTGCTTCGCATCGAAGGCCATGTCACCGTCGGTTGTAAAACCGCCGAAGCGACCACGCGGGCCGACCGTCACCGGCAGCGTATAGACGCCGTTGCCCGCGTCCTGATCGAGCAGGATATCGCGCTGGCCGACTTCGGCGAAAGGATAGCCGTTCTCGGGAAGAGCCACGGCAACCCGTGCCTCGGCGCCCTGCACACGTTCCGCTACTATCGGCTCGCCCACCTTGAGCGGGAAGTTGTCCGCGATCAGGCTGGGCGGCACCGTCGGGTCGGCCTTCACCTGAATGTCGGAGAAGACATAGCGCTTGCCCGGGTTAACCTGAATCACCGCGGTCAAGCCTGGCTTGTCCTGATCCGATGACGGGTCCATGCGCGTACGCACCTGCGGGCTGTACCAGCCCTCGGACGCGAGGACCGTCTGCATGAGTTGGCTGTCCTCGGTCAGCCGCGCGGCGATCATGGCGCTGTTGGCGGCCTTGCCGTCACCCTTCTTCAGCGCGGAAAGCGCGTCGAACTGACCTTCGAGGTCGGTATCCGTCTCCTTGTCGGCAAGTTCGAGGCCCTTGATGTCGAGGCGATAACGCACCTCCACGTCCTTTTCGGCGGCATCACCCTCGGCGATCTGGACCGGAGTGACCTCGAACTGATCGATCGGCGGCAGCGGCGCAGTCAGTTCGGCGTCACGCACGGGTGCGTCGCCGATCGCCTCGACCGTGTCTCCATCCGCCAGAGCAGGGTCACCGGCGGGAGGCGCGGCACCTTCAGTGGGCTTCGCGCCACTCTGCTGCTGCGCCATGCGCCGTTCGAAAGCGTCGATCGATTCGAGCGGCTTGTCGAGTTCGGGATCGTCGGAGGTGTCGAGCGCAGGGATCGAGGAGTTGAACTCGCCATCGGGGATGATCGGATCGACCTGAGGCAGGGCGGAGTCGGACGGTAGCGCCGGCACCTGAACCTGCCCTGCTTCGAGATCCTGTGCCGCCCCCTGATCCGGCTTGGGCGAAGGGGCGGCGGTTGCTGTCTCTTCGGCAGGTTTCGTCTGCGCCGATGCATTGCCCGACGGCAACATCGTACCCAGAGCTAGTACCAGGGCGACCGCGCCGCCGGCACATCCATGACGCAAGGACAGGGAACGATCCGGCCGATGATCGATTAGCCTGAACATGGACACCGCGACGAATCACCCCTTTTCCGGACCGGTCTGCCCGGCCCCTCCTGAGAATGCCTATCGCATTGCAACAGCGAAAGTTCCCTCGTTCACACAGGCTTGTAGTGAATAGCGCGGGATCCGGGGCTGGCAACGCCGCATCCGAAACCGTCCCCGGCTCAGATGCCAGTTCCCCGCTGGCGATGCCGCGCGCGGCATGGTTTCGAGTGGTGAAGCGGGTCTATGTCATGATCGGGTTCCATGAACTGGGGCTTCTGTCGGCGGGGCTTGCGTTCTACACCTTCCTTGCCCTGACGCCGCTGATCGCCGCAACCGTGATGGTCTACGGCCTTGTCGCCGACGTCGGCATGGTGCGCGAGCAGATGGACAGCATCGTCGATGTCGTGCCGCCCGAAGTCGCCCGCCTGCTGGAAGAGCAACTCCTGCGGATCATCTCGACGAACTCGGGCGTAACCGGACTTGCCCTCGTTATCGCGCTGTTCTTCGCGGTCTATGGTGGCATGCGTGCGGCGGGCGGAATGGTCAGCGCGCTCAACATCATCAACGAGGAGCGCGAGACGCGCGGCGTGATCGCCCGCACAATGCGCACCGGCGGCCTGACGCTGGCGGCGATCCTGCTGGCCCTCACCGGAGTCCTCTCCGGCGGCGTCTTCGCCTGGCTGCAGACCGAGACCAGCGTATATCTCGGCAGCGCTACCCAGATGACGTTCAAGGTGCTGACCTGGGTGGCGGCAATCACGCTGGGCAGCGCCGGGTTCGCGCTCATCATGCGCTACGGACCGGACCGGCGCCCCGCCAAATGGCGCTGGCTGGCGCCCGGCTCACTGCTGGCCACGCTCTTGTGGCTGGCGGTGTCCTTCGGGTTCTCGCTCTACGTCGCCTACATCAGCGACTACAATGCGACGTACGGTTCGCTCTCGGCCATTGTCGTGTTCCTGATGTGGCTGTTCCTGTCGGCCTACGGTGTGCTGCTGGGCGCGCTGCTCAATGCCGAGATCGAGCGCCAGACCTTCTGCGACACCACGGTCGGTCCGGCTCGCCCAGCCGGAGAGCGCGGGGCGGTACTGGCCGACCTGATCGACGACGGCATACCGTCGGCAAGGCAACTCGAACGGCGCAAGCATCACCGCGCCGAAGCAGAGCGGCGTCGCGCGGACGGCGCCAGCGCCGAAGCGTAACGGCCGCGCGCCCGTAGCCGCCGATGGGCAAAGTGCCGAACCGATAGAAAGACGGCCTCCGCCATCGTGTCCGCGATGACCCGCCGCGACGGTTGAACCCGGGCCGCGACAGCGCATAGCTACGGGCAAAGGAAACGGCAGGTCCGGCCCCGGCCAGCACCACGCCCGTGAGAGGAAGGACCGACCAATGAGTGATGTTCTGGGCTACAAGGGCAAGCGCGTAATCGTCAGCGGCTGCTTCTCCGGCATGGGCGAGGCCGCCGCGAAGCTGCTGGTATCGCTCGGCGCCGAGGTCCACGGCTTCGACTTCAAGGAAAGCGCCGTGCCGATGGCCTCGTTCACGCAGATCGATCTGCGCGATCCGGCCAGCCTCGAGGCCGCCGTCAGCGGCGTAGGAGGCAAGATCGACGCCCTGTTCAATTGCGCGGGGCTGCCTGGCGGAGGCGGTTTTCCGGCCATGGACACGATGAAGGTCAACTTCCTCGGCACCCGTCACCTGACCGAGCAGGTCATCCCGCTGATGGGAAGCAAGGGCGCGATCGTCTCGATCGCCTCGACGGGCGGCCTCGGCTGGAGCCGCCGTATCCCGGTCCACATGCAACTGCTGGCGACGCAGGGCTTCCAGGCCGGTCTCGACTGGTGCGAGGCGAACATGGACCAGGTCGGCGAGGGCTACGCGTTCTCCAAGGAAGCCGTCATCGTCTGGACGCAGTTCATGGGTGCCCGCCTGATCAAGCAGGGCATCCGCATCAACTGCTCGCTCCCCTCGCCCACGCAGACGCCGATGATGGCGACCTTCCACGCGGTGTCCGGCAAGGAGGTCGTCGATGCCGCCGCCGAGCCGCTCGGCCGCTACACCACGCCGGAAGAACAGGCGGGGCCGCTGGTCCTGATCAACTCCGACCTCGCAGGCGTGGTCAATGGCGTCGTGCTACCGGTGGACGGCGGCTTCATGGGCGGCTTGGCCACGGGTCAGGTCGATATCACGAAGATGATGGCCCGAAAGCAGGATGCATAAGCAGGATGCATAGCTAGTCGTCGTCCCGGACTTGATCCGGGACCGCTGCCGGTCTTTAGGTTGAGCTTTCGACGCGACAGGACGGAAGAAGACAGGCGATGAGCGATGCGGTGCTGTACGAAATCGACGAGGAGGGCATCGTCCTCCTCACGCTCAACCGCCCCGAACTGCGCAACCCGATCTCCGACGCCGAGGTCATCGAGGCCCTGCTCGCCGCCCTCGCCCGGCTCGAGACGGACCCGCAGGCCCGTGTCGCCATCCTGACAGGCGCGGGCAAGGGCTTTTCCTCCGGCGGCAACATCAACGAAATGAAGCCCGGCGGCACCCTCAACGCCGGGTCTCCCGCCGCCACGCGTCTTTCCTACAAGCGCGGCATCCAGCGGCTCCCGCTCGCCTTTGCGGCGCTGGAAGTGCCGATCATAGCCGCCGTCAACGGCGCCGCCATGGGCGCGGGCTGCGACCTCACCTGCATGTGCGACTTGCGCATCGCGGGCGAGAGCGCGAAGTTCGCGGAGAGCTTCGTCAAGCTCGGCCTCATCGCGGGCGACGGCGGCTCGTGGCTGCTGCCGCGTGTGATCGGCTGGTCTAAAGCCGCCGAAATGGCCCTCACCGGCGATCCGATCGACGCCGCCGAGGCGCTGGCCTGCGGCCTCGTCAGCCGCGTGGTACCGGATGGCGAACTTCTCGACGCCGCCCGCGCCCTCGCCCGCCGCATCGCCGCCAATCCACCGCACGCGGTACGGATGACCAAGCGGCTGCTGTGGGAAGGCCGCCGTGCGGACCTTGCCACGCTGCTGGAGATGGCCTCGGCCATGCAGGCCGCCGCCCACGCCACGGCCGACCACGAGGAAGCCGTCGCCGCTTTTCTCGCAAAGCGGCCACCGCAATTCAAAGGCTCTTGATCCGAATGTGAAGCAAGCCTATTTCGATCACACTGAAATGTGAGATCGAACACTACAATGGCTACCGATGTGATCGACAAGGTCCGCAAGCTCGTAACCGAGGGCGGAATGAGCAAGTCCAGCCTGGCGCGCGCCGCCGGCCTCCACGCCAACACGCTGCGCGACTGCACCGAGGACGACTGGAACCCTACCGCCGAAACCCTCGGCAAGCTGGAGCGCGTCCTTTTCTCGAACGACGAGCGCGAAGTGCTCGTTCCGATCGAGGAGATCATCGACGAAGCCCGCAACGGCCGCATGTTCATCCTCGTCGACGACGAAGACCGTGAGAACGAAGGCGACCTCATCATCCCGGCCCAGATGGCGACTCCGGCCGCGATCAACTTCATGGCGATGCACGGGCGCGGTCTGATCTGCCTCGCGATCACCAGCCAGCGCGTCGATGAACTCGGCCTCAACCTGATGAGCCGCCATAACGGCACGCGCCATGAAACTGCCTTCACCATCTCCATCGAGGCACGCGAAGGCGTCACCACCGGCATCTCGGCGGGTGACCGTGCGCGCACCATTTCGGTCGCCATCGACGGCACCAAGACCCGCGACGACATCGTCACCCCCGGCCACGTCTTCCCGCTGCGCGCCCGCGACGGCGGCGTGCTGGTCCGCACCGGCCATACCGAGGCGGCGGTCGATATCTCGCGCCTCGCCGGGCTCAACCCCTCCGGCGTGATCTGCGAGATCATGAAGGAGGACGGCACCATGGCCCGCATGGACGACCTCATCGGCTTTGCGCGCCTGCACGACCTGAAGATCGGCACGATCCGCGACCTTATCGCCTATCGCCGCAAGCACGACCGCATGATCGAGAAGCGCAACGAGATCAGCTTCCACTCGCGCCATGGCGGCGACTGGGTGGCACGCTCGTACTTCAACCGCGCGACCGGCGACGAAACCGTGGCGCTGGTCAAGGGCCGCATCGACCCGTCGAAGCCGACCATGGTGCGCATGCACACCCTGTCCTTCTTCGCGGACATCTTCGGGGAGGACACCGGCGATCGCGGCGACCTGCTGCACCGCTCGATGGAAATGATCGGCGAGGAAGGCTCGGGCGTGATCGTGGTCATCAACCGGCCGATGAACAAGTTGATGTCGCGCGTGATGGACATCAAGCAGGAGTTCCGCAATGGCGGCACCCCGGACCTCGAGGAATTGAGGGACTACGGCGTGGGCGCGCAGATCCTGGCGGAACTGGGCATTCACGACATGGTCCTGCTGACCAACACGCACCACTCGCTGGTCGCTCTCGAGGGATACGGACTCAACATCGTCGGCGAGCGGCCCATCATCGCCCCGACCAGCGAAGGATCGAACTGACATGGCCCGTTTCCTCATCATCGAGGCGCGTTTCTACGACCATCTCAACGACATGCTGATCGCGGGCGCCAAGGCCGCGCTCAAGGCGGCGGGCCACAAGGCGGAGGTGATCACCGTACCGGGCGCGCTCGAAATCCCCGCCGCCATCTCGCTGGCCGATGCCACCGGCGACTATGACGGTTACGTGGCCATCGGCGTCGTCATTCGCGGCGAGACCTACCATTTCGAGATCGTCGCCGGCGAATCGGCGCGCGGGATCATGGCGCTGACCATGGACGGCATCGCCATCGGCAACGGCATCCTCACCGTCGAGAACGAGGAGCAGGCTCTCGTCCGCGCCGACGCCGCGCAGAAGGACAAGGGCGGCGAGGCCGCCAAGGCGGCCATCGCCCTCTACGACCTCAAAGGTCGCTTCGGCGGCTGAAAACCAATCGTCACGCGATGCCTGAAACGGATAATCCGGGGGCATCGCGTGATCGAATTGAATAAGTAACTATACCTAAATCCATTCAATACCGTTCACATCAGCGTAATTTCTCTACGATTAATCGCCGATTTCAGAATGTTCACTTACAGGACACCATCGGATTCGCGGTTTTCAATTATCATCCATCGTGTAGTTCGTGAGCAGGTCGCTCCGATTTTGCTCGAAAACGGATGTATAACCTAAAACAACTGACGCCGGGCAAACCGGCGGGTCGCAAACCATGGCTCGTGGTATCGGGTCCGGGAGGAGGCACTGCTTCCTCCCGCTGGAGAACGCTTGGGTGAACAAGGACGCAATCGCGAAGTCGCTGGCCGCCGATCTGGAGACGCGCCTCGACCAACTGGAAGAGATCGGCGCGATGATCGCCGCCGCCCATCTCCAGGCTGCCATCGAATCCTTATGCCGGGAATTCGGCATTCCGCGTAAAGCGTCCGATACGGATTAAGCTACGCGAGACGTTTCCTCGGAAGTTTGCCTATGATTTGTCCGTGGCGGATCAAGCAACACAGCGGCGACTGCAGGTCATAACCTGCTGAGCGCCGCTGCTTTTCTCGCAACGATGGGCATAATCGCCGCGATGACTTTCGCGAAGGAAGTCGTGCGGCCTGCATCAGGCGATCCTATTCGATGGAGAACACGGACCAGTTGATGCGCAATCGGGCGAAAGCGATCCGGCTGATCGGCATCGCCAACGAACTTCTGGCAATGGCGCGGGAACTGGAGATCGGAGAGAGTCCCTCGGCGATACTGGAAAGCCTCGCCATCACCGGGGAAGCTCGCGAACCCAAGGGCACGGCGAGCCAGGATCACCCGATCTGGGTGGAACTCGCCCGCCAGACTTACGACGACCGGCGGCGGCGCACCAAGATCTTCCGCTCGGAAGAACTGTTCGGCGAACCGGCGTGGGACATCCTGCTCGACCTCTTCATCGCCGCCAAGGAGCGCCGCCGCGTCTCGGTGACGAGCGCATGCATCGGCTCCGCCGTCCCGTCGACGACGGCGCTGCGCTGGATCGCGATTCTCGAAAAGCAGGGGCACCTCGTACGGGAGGCCGATCCCGGGGACGCGCGCCGGGTCTACGTCAAACTGAGCGCGCGGGGCTATGCCGCGATGCTCGAATACTTCGCCTCCGCATCCCGCTCAGTCGTGTTGATCGACGATACCGCAAGGGACAGTGTCGCCGCACGCTGAGGCGATCGGCCTCCAGCCACCTCTTCGCCCCATGGGGGGACAGGCTGGTCGCCGTGCGGAGGAAGCGGGTGATCGGCGCCATTTCCCCGGCGCCGATCACCCGCGACACTTCAGGTTCAGGCGCTCAGGCGACCGAACGCGCTCAGGCCCGCATAGCGCGCGGCCTTGCCCAGCTCTTCCTCGATGCGGATGAGTTGGTTGTACTTGGCGAGCCGGTCCGAACGGGCCAACGAGCCGGTCTTGATCTGGCCGCAATTGGTGGCGACGGCGAGGTCGGCGATGGTCGCGTCCTCGGTCTCGCCCGAACGGTGCGACATGACGGCGGTGTAACCGTTGCGGTTGGCGATCGAGACGGCTTCCAGCGTCTCGGTCAGGGTGCCGATCTGGTTGACCTTGACGAGCAGCGAGTTCGCCAGGCCCTTCTCGATGCCCATGGTCAGGCGCGCCGGGTTGGTGACGAACAGGTCATCGCCCACCAACTGCACCTTGTGGCCGATCTTATCGGTCAGCGCCTTCCAGCCCTCGAAGTCGTCCTCGCTCATGCCGTCCTCGATCGAGATGATCGGATAGGCTTCGGTAAGGTCGGCAAGGTAGTCCGCGAAGGCCACCGGCGACAGGCTCAGGCCCTCGCCGCTGATCTCGTACTTGCCGTTCTTGAAGAACTCGGTCGAGGCGCAGTCGAGCGCGAGCTTGATGTCGGTGCCCGGCTTGAAGCCTGCCTTCTCGATCGAGGCCATGATGAAGTCCAGCGCATCGCGGGTGCTGGCAAGGTTCGGCGCGAAGCCGCCCTCGTCGCCCACGGCGGTGGCGAGGCCCTTCTCGTGCAGGCCCTTCTTGAGCGTGTGGAAGATTTCCGCTCCCCAGCGCGCGGCTTCCGCCAGCGACGAGGCGCCGACCGGCATGACCATGAATTCCTGGAAGTCGATCGGGTTGTCGGCATGCTCGCCGCCGTTGATGATGTTCATCATCGGCACCGGCAGGACATGCGCCGAAACGCCGCCGACGTAGGAGTAGAGCGGCAGGCCGCGCGCATTGGCGGCGGCCTTCGCGGCGGCCATGCTGACGCCGAGGATGGCGTTGGCACCGAGGCGCGCCTTGTTCGGCGTGCCGTCGAGTTCGATCATGGCAAGGTCGAGGTCGCGCTGGTCTTCGGCGTCGAGCCCGACGAGCGCCTCGGCGATCTCCCCGTTGACCGAATCCACGGCCTTGAGCACGCCCTTGCCGAGATAGCGGCTCTTGTCGCCGTCACGCAGTTCCATCGCTTCGTGCGCGCCGGTCGATGCGCCCGAGGGCACTGCCGCGCGGCCGAAGCTGCCGTCTTCCAGCAGGACGTCCACCTCCACGGTGGGGTTGCCGCGGCTGTCCAGGATTTCCCGTCCGTGAATGTCGATGATCGCGGTCATGTCTGCGGTTCTCCTCAAGCGGGCGCATTACGCGCCATCCGTCCGGAGGCGGTCTTAGCAGGGGAACTTCGCGTGACAAGTTGCGTTGCAGCAAGGAACGACAAGTTGTGTTACTCTGTCCGCACATGGCTTATGATGCCAATTCGCGCCAAGGATAGACAAGGAAGGATAATCGCATGGTCGAACCCACCATCTCCGCCGGAAACGGCACCGAAAGCGCCAAGAATCACTTCTCCAAGGCGGTCGAGGAAGCCAAGGCCGGTGCGCAGGCTTTCGCCGGTGAAGTGTCTAGCGAATGCAAGACCCGCAGCGGCGAAGCCAAGGACAAGGCCAGCGCCTTCGCGGCCGATGCCAAGGTCAAGGCCGCCGGCTATGCAGAGGAAGGCAAGGCCAAGGCCAGTCAGGCGATCGTCGGCGTCTCCAAGCTGATCGACGACAATGCCGCCCTGATCGACGAGAAGGTCGGCGTGAAGTACGGCGATTACGCCCGCAGCGCATCGAAGTCGCTGGCCGACGCCGGAGCCAAGCTGGACGAGAAGTCGATCGAGGACATTGGCGAGGATGCCAAGACGTTCGTGCGCAACAGCCCGTGGCAGGCACTCGGCATCGCGGCCGCGACCGGCTTCGTGCTTTCCCGCCTGTTCAGGGGCAAGTGAAGGCGCTTCGGCGCCTGAGCTGACTTCCTGAGAGAATGCAGGACACCACACCCACCCTCGCCCCTGCGGCCGAGGATTACGAGAATCTGTCGCTGGCGCAGGATTTGCGCCAGCTGGCGGATGAAGCGAAGGTTTTTGCGCAAGCTGAACTCGCGTTTCAAAAGTCGCGCGCTGCATATGTTGGGTCGGAAACACGCACTATCGTCATGCTGCTCGTGGTGGCAGCGGTGCTGGTTTTCTTCGCTGTCATGGCCTTCGTCGTCGGTACGGTAATTGCTCTCGGCCCGCTGCTCGGACTGTGGGGCGCGATGGCGGTTATCACGCTGGTATTGCTTGCGCTTGCCGCATTCGGGGCCTGGAGTGCGCGCGCACGGCTGCGCCGTATGCTGCGTATCGCGGGCGGTTCTCAGGACGATTAATCTATTTAATCTATTACGGGGGCTCGAATGGGCAAGCAGGCAGCGCAGGTTCTGGTGGACCGGGCCGCGCGCGACGCCGCGAAGGCGAAGTTCGACGGACATTACCAGGCCTTCAGGGCCGACATGGACGAGCGCGGGATCGGCGGCCGGATCGCTGACGAGGCGCTCGATCAGGCCAAGCTGATGTTCGACGAGGCCGTTGCCGTTGTCGAGGAGCATCCCGCCGCAATCGGCGGAACCTTGGCAGCGCTCGTGCTTTGGTTTCTGCGTAATCCCATTATCGACCTGGCGCAGCGCCTGTTGGACAGTGCGCGCGACCGGGTCTCTTGACCAAGGAAGGAACGCCAGGTGAGCAAGACCGAGTCGTCCACCCCGATCGCTGCCGGTAAAGGCGCAAACGTCGTCGCCCTGCCCGCGAAAATCGCCGAGCCCACGCCGTCTGACAAAGTCATCGCCTTCGTCAAGAAGCACCCGGTACTGACCGTCGCAGGCGGTGTCGCCGTCGGCGTCGCGGTGAACGCCCTCCTGCCGCGCCGCGTCAGCAGGCGGATCGTCGCGCGCACGCTGGACCTCGCGGAGGCTGCCGGCACCGCCAGCGTCGTACTCGGCCGCAAGGCGGGCGACAAGGCGCATGACATCGGCATCGATGCACGCAAGCAGGCCTCGAAGTTCGCGGACAGCGCTGAAAAGGTCAGCGATCTGGCCATTCTCAATCTCGAAAAGTACGGCCTGGCTGCAGTAGGCGCCGCAAGTGCCCTCGGCCGTGCGACTGCCCGCCGAGCCAGCAGGCTTGGCGATGCGGCTGCCGACACCGCCAACCGCCTTGGAGACGCGGCGGCTGTCCGCTCGACTAAGGTTCTGCACATGGCCGAAGACCTCAAGAAGCGTGTCAGATCGTAAACGGCTCGTGAATTTCAGCTAAAGGCGCACCTTTTCGCTTACTGCGCGATCAAGGTGCGTCTTGTGCACTTGCTCCTTGACCTCTCCAAAATTATAGGCCGCTTATCTCCCAACCAGCAGGAAAGCGGCACTCTCCCATGCAGAAGCTTCACCTTGTAATGGGCGGCCGGGTCAAGGATCCGCGCAGCCTCGAATTCACCGACCTCAAGGCTCTCGACCTCGTCGGTGTCTATCCCGATTTCGCCGAGGCCCAGAATGCCTGGAAGTCGGCCGCGCAGCGCACCGTCGATGATGCCGAGATGAAGTACGTGATCGTGCATCTTCATCGCCTGCTCGAGCCGGAACTGCCGGCAGCCTGAGCAGCGGAAACGAAAAAGGCCGGCGGAAACGCCGGCCTTTTTCTTTATCCTGAAGCGGAGAGGATCAGATGAATTCGATCTTCTGCACCAGGTAGAACTTGTCGCCCGACGGGACGGTCACTTCGATCTCTTCCTCGACCTTGCGGCCGATCAGCGCCTTGCCGAGCGGCGAGTTGTAGCTGATGCGGCCGACCTTCGCGTCCGCTTCGTAAGGGCCGACGATCTGGTACTTCACCGGCTTCTCGTCATCGTCGAGAAGAGTGATGGTGGCGCCGAAGATGATCTTGTCGCCCGACAGCGTCGCGGGATCGATGATCTGCGCGCGCGTGATCTTGTCCTCAAGGTCGGCGATGGTCGCCTCGACCTGGCCCTGGCGCTCCTTGGCGGCGTGGTACTCGGCGTTTTCCGAAAGATCGCCGTGGGCACGCGCTTCCTCGATGGCGTCGACGATGAGCGGACGCTCATCGCGAAGCGCCTTGAGGTCCGCGGTCATCCGCTCGTAACCTTCCGCGAGCATCGGCAGCTTTTCGACACTTGCCATTCTAATTCATTTCCTCCTGCGGCCTTCCCCCAAAGGTCTTGCGACTAGTTTCCTGTCCCCGCCCTAGGCGGGCGGGGCCGATCTGCTGCGATGTGGGGGGAGGCGAGATCGATTTCAGCTATAGTAGTCCTGCAACGATCGCACTTCAAGTTTGCTCCCGCGAATTGTCGCGATCGCCTCCGCCGCAGCGACACTGGCCGCCGCCGTGGTGAAGATCGAAACCTTGCCGGTCAGCGCCGAGGCGCGGATCGACTGGGAGTCCACCAGGCTCTGCCAGCCTTCGGTGGTATTGAAGATCAGCGCGATCTCGCCATCGACGATCTTGTCGACGATGTGCGGACGGCCTTCGGCCACCTTGTTCACGAGATCGACCTGCAGGCCCGCCTCGGCCAGATACTTCTGCGTGCCGCTGGTGGCGACAATGCGGAAGCCCTGCTCGATCAGCGTCTTCACCGCGGGCAGGATCACCGGCTTGTCGCTGTCCTTGACCGAAACGAACACGGTGCCCTCGACCGGCAGCTTCATGCCGGCGCCAAGCTGCGCCTTGCCGAAGGCGCGAGCGAAATCGCTATCGATTCCCATGACTTCGCCGGTGGACTTCATCTCGGGGCTGAGCACCGGATCGACGCCGGGGAAGCGGTTGAACGGGAACACGGCTTCCTTGACCGCCATGTACGGCAGGTCGCGCTTGAACGGCGGGAAGGTGTCCAGCTTCTCGCCCGCCATGACGCGCGCAGCGATCTTGGCGACCGGCTGGCCCAGCGCCTTGGCAACGAAGGGCACCGTGCGCGAGGCGCGCGGGTTGACCTCGATGAGGTAGACCTCGCCGTCCTTCACCGCGAACTGGATGTTCATCAGGCCCTTGACGTTAAGGCCGAACGCCAGCTTCTCGGCCTGACGCTCCATTTCGGCGATGATCTCGGGCGGCAGGCTGTAAGGCGGCAGGGTACAGGCGCTGTCGCCGGAGTGGATGCCCGCTTCCTCGATGTGCTGCATGACGCCTGCCACGACCACGCGCTCGCCGTCGCACAGGGCATCGACGTCGCACTCGATGGCGTCGCGCAGGTACTGGTCGATGAGGACCGGGCTGTCGCCCGAGACCTGCACGGCGGTGGTGATGTAGTCGTCGAGCTGCTGTTCGCTGTCGACGATCTCCATCGCGCGGCCGCCCAGCACGTAGCTTGGGCGCATCAGCACCGGGTAGCCGATGCGATTGGCGACGTTCACCGCCTCGTCGCGGCTGCGGGCAATGCCGTTGGCGGGCTGCTTGAGGCCGAGCTTGTCGACCAGAGCCGAGAACCGCTCGCGGTCTTCGGCAAGGTCGATCGCGTCGGGCGAGGTGCCGAGGATCGGAATGCCCTCGTCTTCCAGCGCCTGCGCCAGCTTGAGCGGAGTCTGGCCGCCGAACTGCACCAGCACGCCGACGAGTTCGCCGCTCTGCTGCTCGACGCGCAGGATTTCCAGCACGTCCTCGGCAGTCAGTGGCTCGAAGTAGAGACGGTCCGAGGTGTCGTAGTCGGTCGAAACCGTCTCGGGGTTGCAGTTGACCATGATGGTCTCGTAGCCGGCCTCGGACAGGGCGAAGCAGGCGTGGACGCAGCAGTAGTCGAACTCGATGCCCTGCCCGATGCGGTTCGGACCGCCGCCGAGGATCACGATCTTCTTGCGGTCGGACGGCATGGCCTCGTCCTCGGGCTCGCCGAAGATCGGGGCCTCGTAGGTCGAGTACATGTAGGGCGTCACCGCCTCGAACTCGGCGGCGCAGCTGTCGATGCGCTTGAAAACGGGGACGACGCCCAGCTTGCGGCGAAGCTGGCGCACTTCCTTCTCGCTGGTGGCACCGGCCATGGCGCGCAGCGCGTCATGCAGCAGGCCCGAGCGCTTGGCCTGGGTCTCGCCCAGACCGCCCGCGACGCCGACCGAACGCACCGCCAGCGTGGCGAGGCGCTTGTCGGAGAAGCCCATCGCCTTCAGCTTGCGCATGCCCGCCGCATCGTTGGGCAGACCTTCAGCGAGGATCTTGGTTTCCTCGGCGATGATCTCCTCGATGTGGCGCAGGAACCACTTGTCGTAGTGGGCGATCGCGTGGATCTCGTCCACGGTGAAGCCTTCGCGGAAGGCCTGCGCGGCGTGCAGCAGACGCTCCGGCGTGGCGCGCGAAAGAGCGGCGGTGATGACGTCACGGCCGGCGCCTTCCAGCGCGGGCACGCGGTTGAAGCCGTCAAGGCCGGTTTCGAGGCCGCGCAGGGCCTTCTGCATCGATTCCTTGATGTTGCGGCCGATCGCCATGACTTCGCCGACCGACTTCATCGCGGTGGTGAGGTCGTTCTTGGCGCCCTTGAACTTCTCGAAGGCGAAGCGCGGGATCTTGGTGACGACGTAGTCGATGGTCGGCTCGAACGCGGCGGGCGTCGCGCCGGTGATCTCGTTCATGATCTCGTCGAGCGTGTAGCCGACCGCCAGCTTGGCGGCGACGCGCGCGATCGGGAAGCCGGTGGCCTTCGAGGCCAGCGCCGAGGAACGCGACACGCGCGGGTTCATCTCGATGACGATCAGGCGGCCGTCCTTGGGGTTCACCGCGAACTGGACGTTGGAACCGCCGGTCTCGACGCCGATCTCGCGCAGCACCTCGATCGAGGCGTTGCGCATGATCTGGTATTCCTTGTCGGTCAGCGTCAGTGCCGGGGCGACGGTGATCGAATCGCCCGTGTGGACGCCCATCGGATCGACGTTCTCGATCGAGCAGATGATGATGCAGTTGTCATGGCGGTCGCGCACGACCTCCATCTCGTACTCTTTCCAGCCGAGCAGCGATTCCTCGATCAGCACTTCGGTGGTCGGCGAGGCATCGAGGCCCGAACGCACGATCGCCTCGAACTCGGCCTTGTTGTAGGCGATGCCGCCGCCGGTGCCGCCCATCGTGAAGCTGGGGCGGATGATCGAGGGCAGACCGGTGCGCTCAAGCACCGCGAACGCCTCGTCCAGCGTATGGGCCACGCCCGAACGCGCCGAGTTGAGGCCGATCTTGTCCATCGCGTCGCGGAAGCGCTGGCGATCCTCGGCCTTGTCGATCGCGTCGGCGTCGGCGCCGATCATCTGGACGCCGAACTTCTCCAGCGTGCCGTCGTTGAACAGCGCCAGCGCGCAGTTGAGCGCGGTCTGGCCGCCCATCGTGGGGAGCACCGCATCGGGGCGCTCCTTCTCGATGATGCGCGCGACGACCTCGGGAGTGATCGGCTCCACGTAAGTGGCGTCGGCCATGTCCGGGTCGGTCATGATCGTGGCGGGGTTCGAGTTCACCAGGATCACCCGGTAACCGTCCTCCTTCAGCGCCTTGATCGCCTGAGTGCCCGAATAGTCGAACTCGCAGGCCTGACCAATGATGATCGGGCCTGCGCCGATGACGAGGATCGAGGAGATGTCTGTACGTTTGGGCATGTTAGATCGCAAAGCCTAGCAAATGAGCAATGAGCGCAAGGAGAGCGAGTGCCGCAGTACCTATAACGGCGGCGGCAGCCTCCTTCCCTATCCATTGCAGGGTTAACTTGGAACGTAGCCAAATTTCCTTTGGCCGGATAAACTCACGGTCCAGCGCATCCCCGAGCGCTGTAACTTCTTGCTCAGCTACGAGTTTCTCGCGCGAACTTAGATTTCCCACATCATTTGCGAGGGAAATTTGTTTGGCAAGCGAAGTCACCTCGCTCCGCACCTCGATAAACTGACGACTATTATGATCCAATCCGACTACGCGATCAGAGGCTGGAACCTCTTCAGATTCGTCAGCATCTTTCCGTCCATTAGCCCGGCCTTCGAGTTCTTCAGCATATTTGTAACCAGCGTCAGAAATCGCAAAACCATTTTCATCAACGTAGCTATATTCACCATCAACATAGCCACTCGACGCAAGATTTGAGACCGCCATCTCTACGCGCCGTTCAGACACGTCAAAATTCAAAAGTCTCTTGATTTGGCTGATCGTCAAACTTCCGCTGTGAACTTGAAAATAATTGTACAATGCGAGCAGAACGACTGCCTCTAATTCAGCTTGCTTGATCATATACCCGTTCTGCCCGCTCATTTTGCTTCAACCCATAAGATCGCCGAAGGCCTTGTCCCAGTAGTCAGGATCGGCTTTCGCGTTCTGGATGATGGGGTTGGCGTCCTGCTCAGTGCGAATGACTTCGCGAAAGCGGTCGGCCTGGAACTGGTGCATCGAGCCGCCGTACTCGCCCTGGTTGGTGGACCAGGCGCCCGTCTCGATCATGCGATCGATGAAGGCCTTGCCGGCTTCCTTGGAGTGCTTGCGCACCTTCGGGCCGAACTTGCGGACGGCGACGGAGACCTTGTCCTCGAAGATGAGCTGCAGTTCGCCGTAGGGATAAAAGCGCGGCGCGACCGAGAGTTCGGCCGCCGGCCCGGCGACGTAGTAGGCGATCATGTGGTCGATCAGAGCGGACATTGCGCTAGTCATTTCAGGCACCTTCTTTGTTATGAGGTGCCTGGATGCATAGGCAATCCGCCGGGCCGGGTCGAAAGCTCCCTTGGCCGCACCGGCAATCATCGCCGATGCGTGGGACGGCGCGAACGCCGCCAAGGGAGCCTGACCCGCTGCGACCATCAGCCGAGCATACCCACGAACTTCTCGAACAGGTAGAAGCTGTCCTGCGGGCCGGGGCTCGCCTCGGGGTGGTACTGCACGCCGAAAGCGCGCTTGCCCTTGATCGCGATGCCGCAGTTGGTGCCGTCGAACAGCGAGACGTGGGTTTCCTCGACATTGTCCGGCAGGCAGGTGTTGTCCACCGCGAAGCCGTGGTTCATCGAGGTGATCTCGACCACGCCGTCGGCATGGCGCTTGACCGGATGGTTGGCGCCGCGATGGCCCTGGAACATCTTGGCTGTCTTGGCGCCCGCCGCGATGCCGAGCATCTGGTGACCGAGGCAGATGCCGAAGACCGGCATGTCACGCTCCAGCAGCGCCGCGATTACGGGCACGGCATAAGCGCCGGTCGCCGCCGGGTCGCCGGGGCCGTTCGAGAGGAACACGCCAGCGGGTTCGAGCGACAGGATGGTTTCCAGCGAAGCCTCGGCCGGAACCACGGTGACGCGCGCGCCAGCCTTCACGAGATTGCGGAAAATGTTGTCCTTGGCGCCGTAGTCGATCGCGACGACGTGCGGGCGGGTCTCGCCGTCGGCAGTGCCGTAGCCCTCACCGAGTGTCCAAGTCGAGCCTTCCCAGCCCTGCTGGATTTCGCGGCTGACCAGCTTGGCAAGGTCCATGCCTTCGAGGCCCGGCCATTCCTGCGCCCGCTTGATGAGCGCGGGAATGTCGAAGTTGCCTTCGGGGTCATGGGCGATGACGGCGTTGGGCGCACCGGCGCTGCGGATGCGGCGGGTGAGCGCGCGGGTGTCGACGCCCGAAAGGCCGACCTTGCCCTTGCTCGCCAGCCACTCGGCGTAGCCGCCTGCGGAACGGAAGTTCGAAGGCAGCGTCACGTCCTCGCGGACGACGCAGCCGACGGCGCCGTCGACCAGCGATTCGAGGTCTTCCTCGTTCACGCCGACATTGCCGATATGCGGGAAAGTAAAAGTGACGATCTGGCCCGCATAGGACGGGTCGGTCATGACTTCCTGGTAGCCGGTCATCGCGGTGTTGAAGCAGACTTCACCCACGGACTCTCCGACATGACCGAAACCACGTCCCCAGACGACGTGTCCGTCGCTGAGAACCAGAACGCCCGTTGCCCCTTCGGGTTTGGGCGCAAGCGAAGATGCGGCGTCGGCCATGGTGGGTCGCTCCGTTGACGGCGTTTCTAACGTTGTGTGCTAAGACGCGGCCGCTAGAGAGGGTTGTGCACCGCGTCAAGGTGTGGGGGTGCAATTTGGGCGCGCACGTGCAAATCGGCGCGCAGGTTGCTAGCTTTGCCACACGCACCACCCCGTTCACTCAGTTCATTTGCAGGAAAACCCATGCTTCGTGATTCGATCAAGGCCGCGCAGATCACCGCCATGAAGGCCGGTGAGAAGCAGCGCCTCGCCACTGTCCGCCTCATCCTTGCAAAGATCAAGGACCGCGACATCGAGCTGCGCACCGCCGACACGCTGCCCGACGACGACGCGCTGGTGATCGACGTGCTGCAGAAGATGGTGAAGCAGCGCCGCGAATCGATCACCCTGTTCGAGCAGGGCGGCCGCCCCGAAAAGGCTGCCGACGAACAGGCCGAGCTGGAAGTCATCGAAACCTTCCTCCCCGCCCAGTTGTCCGAGGAAGAAACCATGGCCGCCATCGAGGCGATCAAGGCGGAGACCGGCGCCAGCGGCATGAAGGACATGGGCAAGGTCATGGGCGAACTGAAAGCCCGCCACGGCACCGTGCTCGACATGACCAAGGCGAGCGGCTGGGTTAAGGCGGCGCTGGCCTGATTTGCTGACAGGCGGCAGGTCTCGTGCTCACCCCCCAATGGCTCGACCAACTCCGGTCCCGCACCGCGCTTTCCGCTCTGATCGGCCGCTCCGTGCGGCTGCAGAAGGCGGGGCGCGAGCATCGGGCCTGCTGCCCTTTCCATAACGAAAACTCGCCCAGCTTCTACGTCAACGACGAGAAAGGGTTCTACCACTGCTTCGGCTGCGGCGCCCATGGCGACGCCATCCGCTGGATGACCGACCACCAGGGCCTCGCCTTCATGGACGCGGTCAAGGAACTGGCGGCCGAGGCCGGGATGGACGTCCCCGCGCCCGATCCGCAGATGGCGCGCGCGGCGGAGAAGCGCGACAGCCTGCACGACGTGATGGCCGCCGCGCAGGCGTGGTTCAAGGCCAGCCTGTCCGGCGCAGAAGGCGCGGCGGCGCGCGCCTATCTCGCCACGCGCGGATTCGATGCGCATACCGTGCAGCGCTTCGGCTTCGGCTATGCGCCCGAGGGGCGGCAGGCACTGAAAGAGGCCCTCTCCCGCTTCCCCGAGCCCATGCTGATCGAGGCGGGCCTGCGGATCGCCGTCGAGGAACGCGATCCCTACGACCGTTTTCGGGGCCGCCTGATGCTCCCCATCGAGGATGCGCGCGGCCGGGTCATCGCCTTCGGTGGCCGCATCCTCACCAAGGGCAAGACCGATGCGCCCAAGTACCTCAACTCGCCCGATACCCCGCTGTTCGACAAGGGCCGCACGCTCTACAACCTGCACCGCGCCGCGCCCGCCGCGCGCCAGTCGGGGCGGATCGTGGTGGTCGAGGGCTACATGGACGTCATCGCGCTGGCCGCCGCCGGGATCGCCGATGCCGTCGCGCCGCTGGGCACTGCGCTGACCGAGCACCAGATCGAGATGCTCTGGCGCCATGTCGAGACGCCGACCCTGTGCTTCGACGGCGACACGGCCGGCCAGCGCGCGGCGATGCGCGCGATCACCCGCGCCCTGCCGCTGCTGCGCCCTGCCCACTCCCTGCGAATCGTCCGCCTGCCCGAGGGGCTGGACCCCGACGATCTCATCAAGCAGCGCGGCTCCCGCGCGATGGAGGACATTCTCGGCGAGGCGAAGTCCCTCGTCGAAGTGCTGTGGGAGGCGGAGCGAGATGCCGTCCCGCTCAATACGCCCGAGGACAAGGCCGGCCTCAAGGCCCGCCTGATGGCCCACGTCGAGACGATCCAGCACCCCGACATCGCCGGGCTTTACCGTCGCGAACTGCAGGACCGATATTCCGAATTCGCCTTCCCGCGCCGGGAGAATCGCTGGCAACAGGGTGGAGCGCAAGGTGGTGGGGGAAACTTCCAGCCTCGCCAGAACCAGCGCGGAAGCGGCAAATGGAACGGCAAGCCGAGCCCTGCCCCCTCCTCGCCCGAATCGATCGAGCGCCTGAACACCCGATTCGCAGGCGCAGGCACCCGCGATGCGCTCTCCGCCGCGATCATCGCCGGGCTCATTCGCTGGCCCGCGCAACTTGCGCGCCACGCGGAAGCGCTCGCCCGCACCCCCGGTCTCGATCCGCGCTTCGAGACACTGGTGGACTGCTGCGGCGCCGCAGACGCGCTTGAAACCGAGGTTCTCGCCACCATATTGCGAGACAACGGCCTGGTGCAACCCAAGGCCGCCGAGTACGCAGGGCTTAGATTCGGCTTCCTGATTCCCGAAACGAGCGAGGAACAGGCGGCAGCCGAACTGGCCCAGGCGATCGACCTCCTCGTCGAGCGACCAGTACTCGAAGCGGCACTGGCAAAAGCAACGGCGCGGTTCGAATCAGAGCTTTCCGACTCGGCATTCGCCGAACAGCAGCGACTGCTGAAGAGAAAGCTGGAATTCGATAGCCGTCTCAGGCAAATGGCAACCAGACATGCGTCGTGATTGTATAATTATACAAGGTTTACGGACCCCAGGTTTACGCACTCACGACGGCACGGGATAACGGCGAACTGATGAGCAAGAACGACACCAACGGCGCGGACAACGAGGGTACGGACGCACCGCTGATCGACCTCAACGAAGGTTCGATCAAGAAGCTGATCGCGCGTGCCAAGCGTCGCGGCGTCATCACTTACGATGAGCTGAACGAGGCGCTGCCTCAGGACATGTCCTCGGACCAGATCGAGGACATCACCTCGGCTCTGAACGAGATGGGCGTCAACATCGTCGACAACGACGAGGATGCCGAAAGCCAGGAAAACGACGACCGCGATTCGGAAGACGATAACGACGACAGCGAAGGCGATGAAGTCTCGCCGCGCGTCAACGTCGATCCCGCGAAGAAAAAGGAAACGGTCGAGCGCACCGACGACCCGGTGCGCATGTACCTGCGCGAGATGGGCGCGGTCGAGCTGCTCAGCCGCGAGGGCGAAATCGCCATCGCCAAGCGCATCGAAGCCGGCCGCGACATGATGATCCTGGGCCTGTGCGAAAGCCCGATCACCTTCCACGCCATCATCCAGTGGTCCGAGGCGCTCAACAACGGCGAGATGCAGTTGCGCGAGATCCTCGATCTCGACGCGATGCTTTCGAAGGAGCCCGCGCCCGAAGCCCTGAGCGAGGACGGCGAGAGCGAGGACGACGGCGAAATCAGCGAAAAGACCGCCGGTCCCTCGTTCAAGGACGACGATTCCGACGACGAGGACAACTCCGAGGAACTCGACGAGGACGGCAACCCGATTCCCAAGCGTCAGGCCGAGGAAGAGGAAGAAGACAACACCCTCTCGCTCGCGCAGATGGAAGCGGCCCTCAAGCCGGAAGCGCTTGAGAAGTTCCTGCTGATCACCGAACTGTTCCAGACTTTCGAGCGCCTGCAGCGCGATCGTCTGGAAGCGCTGGCGCTGGGCATCGATTTCCCGGCCGCCAAGGAAGACCAGTACCAGCAGCTTCGTGAAGACCTCACGGCGCAGGTGGAATCGGTCAAGTTCCACGCGACCAAGATCGAATATCTGGTCGACAACCTCTACGCCTTCAACCGCCGCCTGACGACGCTGGGCGGGCAAATGCTGCGTCTGGCTGAGCGTCACAAGGTGAAGCGCACCGACTTCCTCGAATCCTACGTCGGCCGCGAACTGGACGATACGTGGATCACGGACGTCGCCAAGAAGGACAAGAAGTGGGCCGCCTTCGCCGAGAACGAAGCCGATCCGGTCGAGCGTATCCGTCTGGAAGTCTCGGACATCGCCGCCGCGACGGGCATGGCGCTTCCCGAGTTTCGCCGCATCGTGAACATGGTCCAGAAGGCGGAGCGTGAAGCGCGCATCGCCAAGAAGGAAATGGTCGAGGCGAACCTGCGCCTGGTGATCTCGATCGCCAAGAAGTACACCAACCGGGGTCTGCAATTCCTGGATCTCATCCAGGAAGGCAACATCGGTCTGATGAAGGCGGTCGACAAGTTCGAGTACCGCCGCGGCTACAAGTTCTCGACTTATGCGACCTGGTGGATCAGGCAGGCGATCACGCGCTCGATCGCGGATCAGGCCCGCACGATCCGCATCCCGGTCCACATGATCGAGACGATCAACAAGCTGGTGCGCACCAGCCGTCAGTTCCTCCACGAACAGGGCCGCGAGCCTACGCCCGAGGAAATGGCCGAGCGTCTGTCGATGCCGCTCGAGAAGGTGCGCAAGGTGATGAAGATCGCCAAGGAGCCGATCTCCCTCGAAACGCCGATCGGCGACGAGGAGGATTCGCACCTCGGCGATTTCATCGAGGACAAGAACGCGATCATTCCGGTGGACGCGGCGATCCAGGCGAACCTCAAGGAAACGGTCACCCGGGTCCTTGCGAGCCTTACCCCGCGTGAGGAGCGCGTGCTGCGCATGCGCTTCGGCATCGGCATGAACACCGATCACACGCTGGAGGAAGTCGGCCAGCAGTTCTCGGTGACGCGCGAACGCATCCGCCAGATCGAGGCCAAGGCGCTGCGCAAGCTCAAGCACCCGAGTCGGTCGCGCAAGATGCGCTCGTTCCTGGACCAGTAAGAGAAAAGCCCCGCTTCGGCGGGGCTTTTTTTACAGGCTCAATCGCCTTGCCCGCGCAGTTGCTCGCGAAACTCCCGCGCCGCTGCCTCGAGCCTTTCCGCGCCGACGTCGAACACCCAGCGTTCCAGAACCGGCGCCGGAGCAAGGCCCATGGGGACCAGCCTGTGCCGGGTGGCAAGCGCGGCGGCAAGCCCAGCGATCATGTGCGCGGGCGCTCCGGCCGTCCCGTCCGCCGAGAGGCCGCTGTCGCGCATGCCCGGTGCGAAGGCAGCGCTGCGCACACCGAGCGCCAGCGCGAAAGTGGCCGCCGAGCGCACCGCTTCGCGCAAGTGAAGCGGCGTCCACCCTTGCGGATGGCCCAGCCCGACCACCAGCAGCGCCTTGGCCGCAACCGTTTCGGGCGGCTGGGAAATCAGCAGGCATTCGCCCGGAGCACCGGTGAAATGGCCTTCGCGGCGCAGTTCGAGCAGCCGCCCGCCCAGCGCTGCGTCGAGGTGAGCCAGCCCGCCCGTGGGCGCGCCGGCCGGTTCCTCGCTGAACATCGCCGCGCACGAAAGGTCCACTTGCGCGCCCGCACCGTCCCACGCCGCCACATCCAGCGTCACGTCGAATGCCGAGCCGACGTTGTGTACGACGCCCCCGCTCCCGCTCATGCCGCCTCTCCCGCAGGACGGGCGGGGCGGAGAGGAAATGCGGGCCAGAGGGGCCAGTTGAGGATCATCGCGGTCTGCCTTCGTGAAGTTGCATCCCGGTGCTAGCCCGCCACCGAGGTCCGCATCAGACCAATAAGATCGTCGCAACTATTCGAAGAACCCGAAAACCCCGCTTCTGCCTCCGCGTCCGGCCCTCCTATTGCCCGCCGCGCTCGCAGGCGCCTGAGCTGACAACCCGGAACCCTTCGGCGCGCGCCATGCAGGCATTGCTGAAAGTCTGGCGATGGCGACGCTTTTGCGCACAGACCGGCGCATATTCGCGCGTACAGATCGCGGGCTTTTCCGGGCGCGGGCGATGGGGGCGATCCGGTCCCGGCATCGTCTCCAGACACCCTGTGAGAACCAGCACCCCGGCGAGGCTCAATGCGCGCATGACGGTCAGCTTCATGGCAATCCCCTTTCTTCTGTCGGCCCTGCGTCCGGCCTTTTCGGGCCAGCCTATCGGGAGCCGGAACTTGCGCCCCTGAACAAACCCTTGCAAGCATCATGCGGCTGAAACATCCATATGCGCTGCACAATTGCCCGCATGGCTCCATTGGCGATCCAAACGCTGTGCCCACAAGACTCGCAATATTGCAAAGCCGCGACTAAGGGAGCCGCAAACGAATCCCTCGCAGGCAGGAAGCACCTCTCCCATGCGTATCGCGATCGCATCCGACCACGCCGCCGTCGACCTCAAGGCGACCTTGCGCGAATACCTCATCGAGGCCGGCCACGAAGTCGCCGACCTCGGCCCCGAAACCGCCGACCGGGTGGATTACCCCGATTACGGATACAAGCTGGCCTCGGTCGTCGCCGACGGCACCGTGCAGTTCGGCGTCGCGCTTTGCGGCTCGGGCATCGGCATCTCGATCGCCGTCAACCGCGATCCCGCCTGCCGCTGCGCGCTGGTGGGCGAGCCGCTCTCGGCCGCCCTCGCCCGCGAGCACAACGACGCCAACGTCATCGCCATGGGCGCACGCCTGACCGGCGAGGACATGGCCAAGGCCTGCCTCGACGCTTTCCTCTCCACCGAGTTCGGCGGCGGCCGCCATGCAGGCCGCGTCGAAAAGCTCTCCAATCCGTCCTTCTGAAGGAGCCAAGAACCATGACCGTAGAAACCGCCATCCGTTCACCCGGCTTCTTCACCGACACGATCGCCCAGAGCGACCCCGCCGTCGCCGCCGCGATCGGCCACGAACTGAAGCGCGAACGCAAGCAGATCGAACTGATCGCCTCGGAGAACATCGTCTCCAAGGCCGTGCTCGAGGCGCAGGGCTCGGTGCTGACCAACAAGTACGCCGAGGGTTATCCCGGCAAGCGCTACTACCAGGGCTGCGAGCCTTCGGACGAAGTCGAGACCCTCGCCATCGAGCGCGCCAAGCAGTTGTTCGACTGCGGCTTCGCCAACGTCCAGCCCCACTCGGGCGCGCAGGCCAACGGCGCAGTGCTGCTCGCGACCGTCAAGCCCGGCGACACCATCATGGGCATGAGCCTCGACGCCGGTGGCCACCTCACCCACGGCGCCCGCGCAGCGCTTTCGGGCAAGTGGTTCAAGGCCGTGCAGTATGGCGTGACCAAGGACACCCACCTCATTGACTACGATGAGGTCGAGGCCCTTGCCAAGGAACACCAGCCCAAGCTCATTATCGCGGGCGGCTCGGCCTATCCGCGCGTGATCGACTTCAAGCGCATGCGCGAGATCGCCGACAGCGTCGGCGCGCTGTTCCAGGTCGACATGGCGCACTTCGCCGGGCTCGTCGCGGCTGGTCTGCACCCCTCGCCGTTCCCGCATGCGCACATCGCCACCACCACCACGCACAAGACGCTGCGTGGGCCCCGTGGCGGCATGATCCTGACCAACGACGAGGCGCTGGCCAAGAAGATCAACTCGGCGGTGTTCCCCGGCCTGCAGGGCGGCCCGCTGATGCACGTCGTCGCCGCCAAGGCCGTCGCCTTCGGTGAAGCGCTGCGCCCCGAATTCAAGGACTACGCCGCGCGCGTGATCGAGAACGCGCAGGTTCTGGCAGCCACCCTCAAGGCGCGCGGTGCCGCGATCGTCTCGGGCGGCACCGACACCCACCTCGCGCTGATCGACCTCTCGCCGCTGGGCGTCACCGGCAAGGACGCCGACGAGGCGCTGGAGCGCGCAGGGATCACCTGCAACAAGAACGGCATCCCGTTCGACCCGCTGCCGCCGATGAAGACGAGCGGCATCCGCGTCGGTTCGCCCGCCGGCACCACCCGCGGTTTCGGTCCCGAGGAATTCCGCGAGATCGGCAACATGGTCGCCGACGTTCTCGACGGTCTTGCCAAGTGCGGCGAAGCAGGTGACGCTCAGGTGGAGCAGAACGTTCGCACGCGCGTTGAAGCGCTGTGTGATCGTTTCCCCATCTACGAGGACTAAGTCTATGACCGACCCGCAGCGCCCCCAGAACTCCGGCCACTTCGTCAGCGATGCCCGCGAGGAACTCGCCGGAATGCTCAAGGATGGCATGGCTCATCCTTCGACCAAGCCGGTTCTGATCTGGGGCGCTGCGGGCGCGGTTGCGGGCGCGTTCCTGCCCTTCGTCTCCATCGGCCTCGGGCTGGCGGCGGGCGCAGGCTACAAGTTCTACAAGCGCGTCCGTCCTGAATGAAAGTAACCCACTGAATGCGCTGTCCTTTTTGCGCCCACGACGATTCCCAGGTCAAGGACAGCCGCCCGACCGAGGATGCCACTGCGATCCGCCGCCGCCGCCAGTGTTCAAGCTGCGGCGCCCGCTTCACGACGTTCGAACGCGTGCAGCTGCGCGAGATCGTGGTGGTCAAGAGCAACGATGCGGCCGGGCTCGAACGCCGCGAGCCGTTCGACCGCGCCAAGATCGAGCAGTCTGTCACCCTCGCCTGTCGCAAGCGCGGCATCGACCGCGAGAAGATCGAGCGGCTCGTCTCGGGCGTGCAGCGCCAGGTCGAGACGATCGGCGAGAACGAGGTGCCTTCGCGCGTCATCGGCGAACTGGTGATGGAAGGGCTGCGACAGCTCGACTCGGTCGCCTACATCCGCTTCGCCAGCGTCTACCGCGCCTTCAACGAGGCGAGGGATTTCGAGGAATTTGCAGGAACCGTGCGCGATGTCGGCGTCAATTGAAATGAAACAGCCCGTCATCGTACTGGTGCGCCCGCAGCTGGGCGAGAACATCGGCAAGGCCGCGCGCGCGATGCTCAACTTCGGGCTGACCGAGATGCGCCTCGTCTCCCCACGCGACGGCTGGCCGAACCCCTCGGCAGGCCCGGCGGCGGCCGGTGCCGACGACGTGCTGGAAAAGGCCGAGGTCTTTGAGACGCTCGCCGAAGCCGTGCACGACTGCGCCAACGTCTACGCCACCACCGTGCGCAAGCGGGGCGTCACCAAACCGGTCGTCACGCCCGAGGAAGCCGCGCGCGAGGTCTACGCGGCAACTGGCCGCTCGGCCTACGTGTTCGGGCCGGAGCGTTCGGGGCTGGAGACGGACGACGTTGCCCTCGCCCGCGCGATCCTGACGGTGCCGATCAACCCCGAGTTCGCCTCGCTCAACCTGGCGCAGGCAGTGATCCTGTGCGCCTACGAATGGTCGAAGGGCGCCGCATTGGCGCAGCCGACGGTTGAGGAACTGCTCCCCCCTGCCCCGCAGGACGAACTGGAAGGCATGATCCAGCAGTTCGAGAAAGTGCTGGAGCCGACCAAGTACTTCTACCCGGAAAGCCGCTCCGCCGCCACGCGCCGGACCTTGCGCAACATGCTTACCAAGCCGGGCTGGAACAGCCTCGAAGTGCGCACCATGCGCGGCGTGCTGAGCGCGCTGGGCGGCAACCGGCGGCCTAGGAATTCGGAAGAATAGCCTGGATTTCATTTGCGGGTTTATTGCTCCTGCGTAAAACGGCGGCTGCCTACAGTTTCGGGAATTTCTCAAACATGATCCGCATCATTACTGTCACCGCCCTGGCGCTTGCCACGCTGTCGCCCGCGATGGCCAAGGACAAGCAAGGCGAGCCGCTCAATCCCGACAAGAAAATATGCCGGTTCGAAGCACCCACGGGGACCATCATGCGCAAGCGCGTGTGCCATACCGCTGCGGAATGGAGTGCCATTGATTCGGCAGGTGCAAAACAGGCAGGGCAGATGATGGGGCGGGCCAACACCATGGGCAGCCCGCTCGGCACCGGTCAATAATCGCCCCAGACTTGGCTTGACTCCTGCGCCCGACCCTATAAGGGCGGCCCCTCACATGGCGCCTGCGTCTTCGCAGCACGTCCACTCGGCCCCGCACTCCCGGTGAAGCGGCGGCCGCATCCGGCATAATAGGCCTGATGGTGCGCCCCGGGGGAACCATGGATCGTGCAGCCACGATGGCCGCACGGCAAGCAGATTGAAGGACGACATTATGTCGAAGCGTCAAAGCTCGAAGTACAAACTCGACCGCCGCATGGGCGAGAACATCTGGGGCCGTCCCAAGAGCTCGGTCAACCGCCGCAGCTACGGCCCGGGCCAGCACGGCCAGCGCCGCAAGAGCAAGGTTTCGGACTACGGTCTGCAGCTGCGCGCCAAGCAGAAGCTCAAGGGCTACTACGGCGACGTGACCGAGAAGCAGTTCAAGCGCACCTACCAGGAAGCGTCCTCGATGAAGGGCGACACCAGCCAGAACCTGATCGGCCTGCTGGAGCAGCGCCTGGACATGGTCGTGTACCGCGCCAAGTTCGCGCCGACCATCTTCTCGGCCCGCCAGATCGTTTCGCACGGCCACATCCGCGTCAACGGCGTGAAGTGCAACATCGCCTCGCGTCGCGTGAAGGTCGGTGACATCATCACCCTGGGCAACAAGGCCAAGGAAATGGCTCTCGTTCTCGAAGCGCAGAACCTGCCCGAGCGCGAAGTGCCCGACTACGTCGCCCAGGACGGCACCGACAAGGTGACCTTCGTTCGCGTTCCGACGCTCGACGAAGTGCCCTATCCGGTGAAGATGGAACCGAATCTGGTCGTCGAGTTCTACTCGCGCTGATCCGGTTCTCCGGCAACGGAAACAAGAAAAGGCGGTCCTTCGGGGCCGCCTTTTTCTTATGTGTTTCGAACTGTTCAAACGACACGAAAAATTACACGATTTGCAGCACTTGTAAGGGAACTGCCGTCGAGATCGGGCATTAGCCTAGCATCATGACTCGCTACCGTTTCATCACTCCGCACCGCACCGGTAAATGGTACAATGATCTCAGGACAGCGCAGCGCCATGCCTGCGAGATCGGCGCCGGATTTCTCGACGAAATGACCGGCCGCTTCGTCGCCTATGTCGAGACGGTGCTGGAAACCATGCACGGCGAAGACGCACCGGGCATACCCGTCACTGCGTGACCGGGCTTCAGCTTAGCGGACGCTGATCCCCAGTTCGCCGAGAATCTGGCTTGCCTGCATGCGCGAGATGATCGCGCCACGGAACAGGGTAGCATCGACCAGACGCAGGCCACCCAAGTCAGCCCCACGCAGATCGGCGCCGTCGAACCGCGCCCCGGTCAAATCCGCATCGCGCAGGCTGCAGTCCAGCAATGCCGCTTGCCGGAAATCGCAGCGGCTCAGATCAGCCTGCGAAAAATCAACCTGCTGCAGCGTCGCGCCCCGGAACGAATGGCGAGGCAGGCGCGCGCTGACCAGCAGGGTCTCCTCGAAGACGGTGTCGAGAGACGCAGCATCCGACAAATCGGCACCCGTCAACTTGCACCGAGTTATCCTCGCCGAAGCCAGCGAAGCGCGTCGGAACGAAACGTTGTTGAAATCGCTGGCATGAAAACTGGCGCCGTCGAGGTCGCTCCCGGAAAAGTCGACGAAAGCGGCCCTGCAGGACTTCCAGGTCGTGCCGTCGAGCTTGGCCCTGCTCAAATCGGTTCGGCGCAGGCTGCAGGCCTCGAACGTCCAGCCCCACAGGTCAAGCCCGCTGAGTTGCGCCTCATCCAGATCGCAACCGACCAGATGGCGCACGGAATCGGGCAGCCGCTCGAAGTCGGCGCGCGTCAGTGTCCGGTCGCGAACGATGGTGCCGGTACTGTCGTCCATGCTCCGCTCCGACCGATCATTCCTTGCGGAAATAGTCCCGCCGGAAGTCGGCCGCGAACGCCGCAAAGCGTTGCTCTGCGATCGCGTCGCGCATGCCCTGCATCAGTTGCTGGTAGAACGAGAGATTGTGCTCGGTCAGCAGCATCGCGCCCAACATCTCGCCGGACTTGATGAGGTGGTGGATGTAGGCGCGGGTGTACGTACCGCAGGTCGGGCACTTGCAGCGCTCGTCGATCGGGCCGGTGTCTTCGGCGTGACGGGCGTTGCGCATGTTGAGCGGGCCGTTCCAGGTGAAGGCCTGCCCGTTGCGGCCCGAGCGGGTCGGCAGCACGCAGTCGAACATATCGACGCCGCGCTCCACCGCGCCGACGAGGTCATCGGGCTTGCCCACGCCCATCAGGTAGCGCGGACGGTCGGCGGGAAGCTGGCCGGGGGCGAATTCCAGCGTGGCGAACATCGCCTCCTGTCCCTCGCCCACGGCAAGGCCGCCGATCGCGTAGCCGTCGAAGCCGATCTCGGTCAGGGCATCGGCGCTGGTCTTGCGCAGGCCTTCGTCGAGCGCGCCTTGCTGGATGCCGAACAGGGCGGAACTTTCCGCATGCGCGCCACCGGTGTCGAAGGCGTCGCGGCTACGCTTCGCCCAGCGCATCGACATTTCCATAGAGCGGGCGATGACGTCGCGGGGCTCGTCGATCTTGGGGCACTCGTCGAAACACATGACGATGTCGGAGCCGAGCAGGCGCTGGATCTCCATCGACCGCTCGGGGCTTAGCATGTGGCGCGAGCCGTCAATGTGGCTGGCGAAAGTCACGCCTTCCTCGGTGATCTTGCGCAGATCCGACAGGCTCATCACCTGATAGCCGCCGCTGTCGGTCAGGATCGGGCGGTCCCAGTTCATGAACTTGTGCAGGCCACCGAGGCGCGCGACGCGCTCGGCGCCGGGGCGCAGCATCAGGTGATAGGTATTGCCGAGCAGGATGTCGGCGCCAGTGGCGCGCACGTCCTGCGGCTTCATGGCCTTGACTGTGGCAGCGGTGCCGACCGGCATGAAAGCGGGCGTGCGGATCTCGCCGCGGCGCATCTGGATGGTGCCGGTGCGGGCCTTGCCGTCCGTGGCGTGGATGGAAAACTGGAAACGAGGCTTCATGGCGCCGCCCTTAGAGCATTTTCAGGCGCGGTGGAAACATCCGATCGCCAACGATTTCGCCGCACCCTCCGTCACCCGCGAGCGCAGCTAAGCGCTCGCGGGTGACGAGAGGAAGGAGGACGATCAGAACCCGTAGACCAGCGAGAAGCGCGAGATCGTGTCGGTCTTGAGCGATCCGCTGGGCGGACGCGTCTCATGCTCGATGGAGTAGGACAGCTTGGCTTTCAGCCCCCTCATCATGCCGGCCTCGATCGCGGTCATCGAGGTGAAGGTGTTGTTGTCCGACCCGATGTAGCTGCTGGCGTCCTGCGTCAGCTTGATCGTCGGGTTGATCGTCCAGTCGAAGTCGATCGAGGTCAGCACCGACCATGTCGTCTGGTTGACGTCGTCCACATAGTTGGTGGCGCGAAACGCCGGACCTGCTTCCAGCGCCAGCGTCATGGCGGGACGGTTGAGCACCCGGTAACCGAGACCGCCCGAGAGCGTGTAACGATCAGCGAAGCCCTGAATGCGGTCACGCTCGTACTGCGTGCGACCATAGGTGAAGAAGCCGTCGTTCAGGGTGTAGCGCGGCTGGTAGCTGGCAGAATACTGTTCGCGGGTTACGGTGTCGCGATCTTCCTGATAGTCCGCGTTGGCCTGGATGATGTGCTCCCACTTGATACCCTTGCGGTTGAGCTTGAGGGCAGCGGTAAAACCGAAGTTCTCGGTGTTTCCTGTGGAGCGGAAGGCGCCGACCTCGATCTGGCCCTTCCACAGTTCGAGCACACCCGAGGCACGGATGCGGGCCAGTTCCGCCTCAGTCTTGGCGGCGATCTCCTTGGCGCGACGGTCGTTGTAGACCCGCTGCATGTCGCGGATCTCGTCCTTGTCGTAAGGCTGGGTCTGCTGCGCGAACTTGACCATCGCGGACACGGAGGCCCCGTCGTCGGTCTTCATCGCGGCTTCCAGCAGTGCGCGCACCGCCAGCGGCAGGCGCGGCCGCTCCGCCCTCACGTAAGGCACGAACTCGGGATAATCCGGCAGGTCGAGCACCAGCGGCGGCGGCGGGAGCGGGACCAGAACGAGCGGCTCGTCGAACTGGTGCACTTGCGCATGGGCGGGAACGGCAAGCAGCATAACGGGAAGGCCGGAGAGGACCGGTCGGAGCATCGTCATGCTGCAAACGCTAACGCGTCACGTGCGCAAACGCCACCCGCTCTTGAAGATCCATGTGATGAATCCGACGCAAAGGACGAGGAACAGAAGCGTCAGGCCGAGCGACAGCGCGATCGGCACGTCCGAACTGCCGTAGAACGTCCAGCGCAGCCCGTTCACGAGGTAGACCACCGGGTTCGCCATCGCAACCTGACGCCAGGGCTCGGGCAGCATGTCGATCGAGTAGAACGTGCCGCCGAGGAACGTCAGCGGGGTCAGGATCAGCAACGGTACGATCGTCAGCTTCTCAAAGCTGTCCGCCCAGATGCCGAGGATGAAGCCGAACAGCGAGAAACTGGCGGAAACCAGCAGCACGAAGAAGAACGCATAGACCGGATGCGCGATCGAGTAATCGACGAAAAAGCTGGCCGTCGCGAGGATGATCGCGGCAAGGATCAGCGACTTGGTCGCCGCCGCGCCGACGAAGCCGACGAGGGTTTCGGCGACGCCCACGGGCGCGGAGAGCAGCTCGTAGATCGCGCCGGTGAAGCGGGGCATGTAGATGCCGAAGCTGGCGTTGGAGACGCTCTCGCCCAGGATCGTCAGCAGCAGAAGGCCCGGTACGATGAACGCGCCGTAATTGAGGCCGTCCACCCCGCTCTTCATCTGGCCGCCGATCGCGGCCCCGAAGACGACGAAGTAGAGCGTGGTGGTCAGCACCGGCGCGAGGATCGACTGCATCGCCGTACGGAAGGCGCGCATCAGTTCCTGCCTGTAGATGGTCCAGGCGGAGCGGGCGTTGAACAGGCTCATGCCGCAGTCTCCTGAACAGGCGCGTCGGGCCCTTCGAGCAGGTTCACGAAGATGTCCTCCAGGCTCGATTCGTGGATGTCGATCGCGGTGTAGTCGATCCCGGCGCGGGTCAGGGCCTTGGTCAGTTCGGCGACTTCGGCGGTGCCCGCAGACGCCCCCTCCCCGCCGCCGCCGCGATAGACGAGCGTGCGGCCGTCCTCGGAAAGCGTCACGGGGAATGCCGCGATCCCGGCGGGAACTTCGGCCAGCGGCTGCGCGAGCGAGATCAGCGCTTCGGTGCGGCCCAGGCGTTCCATCATCGCCGCCTTTTCGTCCACCATCAGGATTTCGCCCTTGCGGATGATGCCGACGCGGTCGGCCATTTCCTCGGCTTCCTCGATGTAGTGGGTGGTGAGAATCACCGTGGTGCCACGCTCGCGCAGGAGGGCGATCTGCTTCCACATGTCGCGGCGCAGTTCGACGTCGACGCCTGCGGTGGGCTCGTCGAGGAACAGCAGTTCGGGTTCGTGCGCCAGCGCCTTGGCGATCAGCACGCGGCGCTTCATGCCGCCCGAGAGGTTGCGGATCTGCTCGTCGCGCTTTTCCCAGAGGCTGAGCGCCTTGAGGATGTCCTCGACCAGCGCCGGGTTGGGGGCGAGCCCGAAGAGCCCGCGCGAATGGTTGACCGAGCGCAGCACCGGCTCGAACATGTCGGTCGCCAGTTCCTGCGGCACGAGACCGACGCGCTTGCGCAAGGTGCGCCAGTGGCGGCCCATGTCCTCGCCGAACGCGGTGATCGTGCCCGAGGTCGGCCGCACCATCCCGCAGACCGCGCCGATCAGCGTGGTCTTGCCAGCGCCGTTCGGCCCGAGGAGCGCAAAAATCTCGCCCTTGTTGATGGTGAGATCGACGCCTTTGAGCGCCGTGAAACCGCCTGCGTAAGTTTTCGTCAGGCCGCTGATTTCGAGGATAGGCTGCATAGCCGCATGAATGGGGCCGAAACGTTCCGGTTCCAAGCCCCCGGACGCAGTATCTTTTGCAATGCGGCGTTGAGGAGATCAGCGCCGCCGATAGGGCTCGCAGGCGATCCCGTCGTTATCGCCGTCGAGTTGCGGGTTGTAACCCGGCTGCCCGCGCCGCATGGGCGCGGCACCGGCGGCACGCGCCTCCGCGCAGATGCGGAACGCCCCGGAAGGAACCGACCGCGCCACAACCGGGCGCGGCACGGTTGCGGATACCACGCGCGCTCCGGAATTTCGGGGATTGGCGGCGCGATAGACGGCCGGGGCATCGAACTCGGAACCCCAGATGCCCGCGCGCTGCGCCTTGCTGTGATCGGCAAGCGCGGCATAGCTGGCAGGCGCGTTGTCGAGCGCAATCGCCAGCCCCTTTTCCAGCATCGCCGCCGCAAGATCCACGCCCCCTGCCCGGCAGCTTGCGACCGTCCGGCCATAGACATCGCGGTCGCGGGAGGAGCAGGTCAGTTGCCGGGCATCGACCATGGCGCGCAAGGCAGCGGCTGCGTCGGAGCCGCAACTCCAGCTGCTCCAGTTCACGCGGCAGGTCTGGCGATATTCGGGTGCATCGATGCCGAACAGACGCACCTCACGCCCGCCGACGAACAAGGAGTCGCCATCCACGGCCCGGCCTGCGCCCGCGAATTCCTCCGCCGATGCGGGAGACACCGCCGCGACGAGCAATGCCGGCAATATCCAGGATTTCATGTGGCCGCCCCCATGCGCCCGGACCTTCCCGGGCATTGGGGCCGACAGTGCGCCGCAAAGGCTTACAGCAATTTAACAGCCATCCGTAACCTTCCCGTAACCACGCAAGTCACGGAAGCAGCAGCGAGGAATCCCCGTAGCTGTAGAAGCGATAGCCGTTGGCGATGGCATGGGCGTAGACCGCCTGCATCTTCTCCAGCCCCATCAGCGCCGAAACCAGCATCATCAGCGTGGACTTGGGCAGGTGGAAGTTGGTCATCAACCCGTCAATCGCGCGGAAGCGGTAGCCCGGGGTGATGAAGATCGCGGTGTCGCCCTCGAACGGACGGATCACGCCGTCTTCGCCGGTGGCGCTTTCGAGCAGGCGCAGCGAGGTGGTGCCTACTGCGATCACCCGGCCACCGGCGGCGCGCGCGGCGTTGAGGCGGTCGGCGGTGGCCTGATCGATGCGGCCGAACTCGGCGTGCATCTGGTGGTCCACGGTGTCGTCGGCCTTCACCGGCAGGAAGGTGCCTGCGCCGACGTGGAGCGTCAGCGTCTCGCGCGCCACGCCCGCCGCGTCGAGCGCCTCGACCAGTTCGGGGGTGAAGTGCAGCGCCGCCGTGGGTGCGGCGACAGCGCCCTTCTCGCGCGCGAACATCGTCTGGTAGTCGCTGGCGTCGGCCTCGTCGGTGGGTCGCTTGCCCGCGATGTAGGGCGGCAGCGGCATCCTCCCTGCACGTTCGAGCAGGACTTCGACCGGCTCGTCGCCCTCGAAGGCGAGCGTCCAGCTGCCGTCGGGCAGGCGGCTTTCCGCGATGGCGGTAACCTCCGCCGGGAAAGCGATGCGGTCGCCCTCGCGCAGGCGCTTGGCGTTGCGCACGAACGCCTGCCAGCGGCGAAGGTCGATACGCTTGTGGAGCGTGGCGCCGATGCGCGCTTCTCCGCGCGTGCCCTCAAGCTGGGCGGGGATGACGCGGGTGTCGTTGAAGACGAGGACATCGCCTGCGCGCAGTTGAGCAGGCAGGTCGCGGACGTGATGGTCGGCGAAGGGAGTGTCGCCGTCCACCACTAGCATCTTCGCCGCATCGCGCGGACGCGCCGGACGCAGGGCGATGCTCTCGGGCGGAAGGTCGAAGTCGAAGAGGTCTACGCGCATGGCGGCGCGCTAGACCAGAGCGGGGCTGCGGGCAAGGCGTCGTCCCGGACTTGATCCGGGACCGGTGGCTGTCTTTAGGCGCCCCCCGGCCACGGGTGCCCCGCCGGAAGAGGAGTTGTTTACGGCCAGCGGTCCCGGGCGAGCCTGGGACGACGCGATTGGCTCAGTTGGACTTGGAGTTGTTCAGGTCCGAAATCGAAGGCGCCTTCAGCGCAGGTGCCGCCGGAGCCACCGGCGCGGCCGGGGCCGGCTTGTTCTCCGACGCCAGCGAGGCCTGGACAATCTTCGTCGGGTCCTCGGGCGGCTCGCCGCGATGGATCGCATCGACGTACTGCATCCCCGAGATCACACGGCCGAACACCGTGTACTTCTTGTCCAGCGCGAAGCGCGGATAGAACACGATGAAGAACTGGCTGTTGGCGCTGTTCGGGTCGTTGGTGCGCGCCATCGAAACGGTGCCGCGGAGGTGCGGCATCGTGTTGAATTCGGCCTGAAGGTCGGGAAGCTGCGAGCCGCCCTGCCCGGTGCCGGTCGGATCGCCCGTCTGCGCCATGAATCCGTCGATCACGCGGTGGAATATCTGGCCGTTGTAGAAGCCCTGCGCCGCCAGCGTCTTGACCCGCTCGACATGGTGCGGAGCCCACTGCGGCATCATGCGAATGGCGACGCGGCCGCCGTCCGACAAGTCAAGCAGGAGCACGTTCTCGGGCTCATGCGTGATGTCGGTGTCGATCGTGGTCGGCAGGGGCGGAGGCGTCGGCGTGGCCGCTGCCTCGTCCTTTTTGTCCTTGTCCTTCGCGATGGCCGGGGCCGCGACGAGGGCGGCGCCGAGCATCAGCGCGGTCAGGGGAAGGCGAAACTTCATGTATCTGTCACCTGGGCAATGAACGGCCGAGCCGCGTAATCGGACGCGATAAAGCGCCCCCGCTGTCGGCACAATGAATGATTTCCACGCGGACCCGCCCATCCGCGCAAGCTCAGTAGTCCCCCAATAATCCGTTTTGCGCGATCCGCCCGACGACGTCCTCACGTACCGCCGGGCTGACGAACTTCACGATGTCGCCCCCGAACATCGCGATTTCCTTGACCAGCTTGGACGCGATCGGCTGCAGGCTGACGTCCGCCATCAGAAACACCGTCTCGATGGTGGAATTGAGCTGCTGGTTCATGCCGGCCATCTGGTATTCGTATTCAAAGTCCGCCACCGCGCGCAGGCCGCGCACGATCACGCTGGCGCCCTGCTTCTGGGCGAACTTCATCAGCAGCGCATTGAAGCCGACGACGCTGACGTTGTCGATCCCCATCGCCGCGACCTCGCGCTCGACCATGGCCATGCGCTCGTCCGGCGTGAACAGCGGGTTTTTCGACGGGTTGGTGGTGACGCCGATGATCAGCTTGTCCACCAGCTTGGCGCCGCGCCGGATGATGTCGGCATGGCCCAGCGTGATCGGGTCGAAAGTGCCGGGGTAGACGCCGATACGCTCAGCCGAAGCCATCAGTGATCCCTCTCGATGATATAGCGCGCAACGGCGCGAAGCAGGTCGGCTTCCTTCCCATGCTGGGCGAGATGGCCGACGGCTTGCTCGACCAGCATGCGCGCCTGTTCGCGGGCGCGTTCGGGGCCGAGCAGCGAGACGAAGGTTTCCTTGCCCGCCGCCGCGTCCTTGCCCACGGCCTTGCCCGCGAGAGCGGCGTCGCCCTCGTGGTCGATGAGATCATCGGCGATCTGGAAGGCCAGCCCGATGTCGCGGGCATAGCCGCGCAGATGTGTGCGCCCCTCCGGCGGAATGCGGCCGAGGATCGCGCCCATCTCCACCGCCGCGCCGAGCAGCGCGCCGGTCTTGAGCTGCTGCAGGCGGGTGACGGTCTGCAGGTCGAACTCGCTGGTTTCGGCGACGAGGTCCATCATCTGCCCGCCTGCCATGCCCTGCGCGCCGCTGGCGTGGCCGAGCGTGCGGACGAGTTCGATGCGGGTAAAGGGATCGGGCGTGGTCGCCGGATCGGACAGGACCTCGAAAGCGAAGGCGTGCAGCGAATCGCCTGCAAGCACGGCAGTGGCCTCGTCGAACGCCAGATGAAGCGTCGGCTTGCCATGGCGCAGGGCGTCATCGTCCATGCACGGCAGATCGTCGTGGATCAGCGAATAGACGTGGATCGATTCGATGGCGATACCGGCCCGGATCGCAGCTTCGCGCTGGACGCCGTACATCTCCGCGACGCTGGCGAGCAGCAGCGGACGCAGCCGCTTGCCCCCGCCGATCGCGGCATAGCGCATCGCCTCCACCAGCTTAGCGCGGGCATCGTCGGGAACGGCGAGCAGCGCGTCGAAGGCGCCGTCGATCTCCTCGGCGATCCGCGCGAGACCCTCGGCCAGCAGCGAATCAGGCGCGGCCACTTCGGTCACAGGTCGAAAGGCTGGGTGCCCGCCGCCGCGCCGTCCGGCCCGGCGACGATACGCTCGATCCGCGCCTGCGCAGCGTCGAGGCGCTTCTGGCAATGCTGCCGCAGCTTCTCGCCCTTTTCGTAGAGCGAGATCGAATCTTCCAGTGGCACGTCGCCGCTTTCGAGCTGGCGCACGATGGTTTCCAGCGCGCGCAGTGCATCCTCGAAGCTGAGCGTGTCGATGGTCGAAGTTTCGGATTCCATGGGCAAGCAATGGCGCTCGGCGCAGTAACGGTCAAGGTGGGGCCAGTATTTACCGGCCGTAACGTCGTATGGAAGACCTTGGTGCTGCCCAGCCCCTCTTCTAGACCCCCTTTAGGTGCCGTTGAGTGCCGTTATGTCCATACGCTCTGGCGCAGCCGGAAAGACGCGGCTAAGGGCTCCCCCATGAGCGGAATCACCCCTGACGTCGTCGAGGCGCATGGCCTCAATCCCGAAGAATACGAGCGCGTCCTGAATGCGCTGGGCCGCGAGCCGAACCTCGTGGAACTCGGCATTTTCTCGGTGATGTGGTCGGAGCACTGCTCGTACAAGTCGAGCCGCTTCCACCTCAAGAAGCTCCCGACGGAAGCGCCTTGGGTGATCTGCGGCCCCGGCGAGAACGCCGGCGTGATCGATATCGGCGACGGGCAGGCCGCCATCTTCAAGATGGAAAGCCACAACCACCCCAGTTATATCGAGCCTTATCAAGGCGCTGCGACCGGCGTGGGTGGCATCCTGCGCGACGTCTTCACGATGGGCGCGCGCCCGGTGGCGAACATGAACGCCCTGCGCTTCGGCCGTCCGGACCATCCGAAGATGAAGCACCTCGTCAAGGGCGTGGTCGCGGGCATCGGCGGCTACGGCAACTGCGTGGGCGTGCCCACGGTGGGCGGCGAGACCAACTTCCACAAGGCCTACGACGGCAACATCCTCGTCAACGCGATGACCGTCGGCGTCGCCGATACGAACAAGATCTTCTACTGCGCCGCCACCGGTCTCGGTAATCCGATCGTCTACGTCGGCTCCAAGACCGGCCGCGACGGCATCCACGGCGCCACCATGGCCTCGGCCGACTTCGGCGACGACATCGACGAAAAGCGCCCCACCGTGCAGGTCGGCGATCCCTTCGTCGAGAAGCTGCTGATCGAGGCGTGCCTCGAACTGATGGCGACCGACGCGATCGTCGCGATCCAGGACATGGGCGCGGCGGGTCTGACTTCCTCGTCGGTCGAGATGGCCAGCAAGGGCGGCGCGGGCATTCGCCTCAACATGAACAAGGTGCCCTGCCGCGAAGAGGCGATGACGCCTTACGAAATGATGCTGAGCGAAAGCCAGGAGCGCATGCTCATGGTGCTCCAGCCCGGCAAGGAAGCCATGGCCGAGGCCATCTTCAAGAAGTGGGAACTGGACTTCGCGGTCATCGGCGAAGTCACCAACACCGGCCACATGGTGCTGGAATTCGACGGCGAAGTGGTCTGCGACATCCCGCTCGGCCCCCTCGCCGACGATGCGCCGGAGTACGAGCGCCCCTACGTCTCGCCTGAGGAATACAAGGCCTGGGCGGCCGTCCCGGCGCTCGGCGAGGTGCCGGAAAGCACCGATCTCGGCGCCGACCTCATCAAGCTGATGGGCGGAGCGGACCTCGCTTCGCGCAAGTGGATTTGGGAGCAGTACGACAGCCAGGTCGGCGCGGACACGATGCAGAAGTCCGGCGGCGACGCAGCCGTAGTGCGCGTCCACGGCACGCAGAAGGCGCTGGCGATCAGCACCGACTGCTCGCCCCGCTACTGCTACGCCGACCCCTACGAGGGCGGCAAGCAGGCGGTCGCCGAGACCTACCGCAACATCAGCGCGGTCGGCGGGTTGCCGTTGGCGATTACCAACTGCCTCAACTTCGCGAACCCGCAGCGCCCCGAGATCATGGCACAGATCGTCGGCTGCCTGAACGGCATGGGCGATGCGTGCCGCGCGCTGGATTACCCGATCGTCTCGGGCAACGTCTCGCTCTACAACGAATCGAAGGCCACCGGCGGCGGCTCTGCGATCCTGCCGACCCCAGCGATCGGCGGCGTCGGCATCCTCGCCGACCATGACCAGATGGCGACAGTGGCGTTCAAGGCCGAGGACGAGGAAATCTTCCTGCTCGGCGGCGAAGGAACGCACCTTGGCCAGTCGCTGTGGCTCAAGGACATCGGCGGTCAGGAAGCTGGTGAGGCGCCGAAGGTCGACCTCAAGCTGGAAGCCCACAATGGCGGCCTCGTTCGCGGCTGGATCGGCGAAGGCAAGGTCACGGCGGTCCATGACGTCAGCGACGGCGGCCTGATCGTCGCGCTGGCCGAGATGGCGCTGGCAAGCGGCCTCGGCTGCACGCTGGACGCGGACCTCACCACCGCGCAGGCGTTCGGCGAGGACCAGTCGCGCTACGTCGTAACCGCGCCTGCGGGGACTGTCCTGCCGGAAGCGGTGAAGATTGGCACCGTCGGCGGCACTGCCGTTGCAGGCGTGGAGATCGCCGCGCTGCGTGAAGCCAACGAGGCATTCTTCAAGGACTGGATAGAGGGCTGAGAGCCCTTCCCCCGGCCCTTCGGGACAAAAGAAAACCCCGGCGCTCGAAGGAGCGGCCGGGGTTTTCTTTTGCTTCGCGTCTGGCCGATGGGGCTTCGACAAGCTCAGCCTGAGCGGGGACGGGAGGTTTGCCTTCGAACTCGCGCCACCTTGGAAACGGGGCGGTTTACACCAACCCCGCTCACCCTGAGCTTGTCGAAGGGTCGCCCCCCGTGTTTTCAGTACCTTACCAGCTCTTCTTCGGCTTCTTGTGGAACGGCTTGCCGCCGCCGCCACCCGCCGGACGGTCCTGGCGCGGACCGGTCGGGCGCGCGCGGTACGGGGCCGAGCCCTCGCCGCCGGGACCATCGGAACGCGGACCATTGCCGTGCGGACGGCGGCCACGACCCTGCGGGCCTTCGCGGTCGCGGCTGCGGTGACGGGCGGCGTCACGCGGCGCATCAGGCGCACGCTCGATGAGGATGGTGGCTTCGTACTCACCGTCTTCACGCGCGGTGCGGGCGACGGCGCGTTCGAACTGCTCGGCCTGCGCGGCAGGGATCTGGAAGTAGGTCTGGTCACCGTTGATGCGAATCTGGCCGACCGCATCGCGGGTGACATGGCCGCGGCGGCACAGCACCGGCAGGATCCAGCGCGCTTCGGCCCGCTCGTCGCGGCCCACGTTCATGCGGAACCACACGACGTCGTCGAAGCCCGGACGCTCGCGCTTCTGGCGGGATTCGGGCGAATTGCCGAGCAGTTCCTCGGGCTGCGGCATCGCGGCGCGGTGCGCGCGCACAAGCGCGGCAGCGACGTCCTCTGCGCTCAGCGTTTCCAGCACGACCTTCGCCAGTTCGCGGTCGTCGTCCTCGACTTCGACCGGCGCCAGCAGCTTTTCGAGCAGGCGGTCACGGTCCTGCGCACGGATCGCCTCGGGCGTCGGGGCCTCACCCCACTCGGCCTCGATGCGGGCGCCGCGCAGCATCATCTCGACGCGGCGGCGGCGCGGATACGGCACCAGCAGGACCGCCGTGCCCTTCTTGCCCGCGCGGCCGGTACGGCCCGAGCGGTGCTGCAGGGTCTCTGCATCGCGCGGAATCTCGACGTGGACGACGAGGCTGAGCGACGGCAGATCGATGCCGCGCGCGGCGACGTCGGTGGCGACGCAGACTTTGGCGCGGCGGTCACGCAGCGCCTGCAGCGCGTTGTTGCGCTCGTTCTGCGAATGCTCGCCCGAAAGCGCCACGGCCGAGAAGCCGCGCTCCACCAGGGTGGCATGCAGGTGCTTCACGTTGTCGCGCGTGGCACAGAACAGGATCGCGGTCTCGGCATCGTAGAAGCGCAGCAGGTTCACCACCGCATGCTCGATGTCGGAAGGCGCGACGGTGACAGCCTTGTAGGCGATGTCGCCATGGCCGCGGTTCTCGCCGACAGTGGAGATGCGCAGCGCGTTCTTCTGGTAACGCTGGGCCAGCGCCTCGATCGGGCGGGGCATGGTCGCCGAGAACAGCAGCGTGCGGCGGGTTTCCGGCGTCGCGTCGAGCAGTTCTTCCAGATCCTCGCGGAAGCCCATGTCGAGCATTTCGTCGGCTTCGTCGAGTACGACGGCGCGCAGGGCCGAGAGGTCGAGCTTGCCGCGCTCCAGATGGTCGCGCAGACGGCCCGGCGTGCCGACGACGATCGCCGCGCCGCGTTCCAGCTGCTTGCGCTCCTTCACCGGGTCCATGCCGCCGACGCAGGTGACGATGCGGGCGTGGGTCTTGGCATAAAGCCATTCCAGCTCGCGGCTGACCTGCTGCGCCAGTTCGCGGGTCGGCGCGATGGCGAGTGCCAGCGGCTTGACCGCGAAGGCGAGTTCGTCGTCGGCGAGCAGTTCGTCGGCCATGGCAAGGCCAAAGGCGACGGTCTTGCCCGAGCCGGTCTGCGCCGAGACGACGAGGTCGCGGCCATGCGCCTCCGATTCGGTCACGGCGGCCTGAACAGGGGTCAGGGTTTCATAGCCATGTCCGGTGAGGGCTTCGGCGAGAGGCGCGGGAATCTGCGGAAAAGTCATTATAGGGTCAACGGGTCCTGCCGCTTCGAGGCGGCTTTCAAAGAGCATAGGGAGGGCTGCGTGGCGGCCCTCGGGCTCACCTGTTGGGCGGCCCATAGACCAAACCGCGTGAATTTGCGCGCTACAATTTCACTTTCGCGACGATTCGTGCTGATTGACGGGATCAGGACTGCTCTGCCCAAAGCGGACGCGATGCCGGTTTCGCATCGGCGCATTGCTCGGGCAACTGGTCGAAACTCGGCTCGAAACCGAGCAGAACGTACATGTCCCGCTCAAGATAAGGCGCGGCATCGCCTGCACTCATATCGACACGGGCACACTCTCCGAGACCCGGCAATCGCGTCCTAAAAATTCCTTTGCGCACAGTACTTAAGCGCATGAGATTCACCCCCTGGAGTTGTCAGCCCGGCCTGCGGAGCGCCCGGCTAACGATCCCTTTTACGGCGATCAAGTCACACGAGAGGCTGTCATAATTCTGCAAGATGCACAAGCGCGGGACGATGCGGCGGGCGTGCTTGTGATGATGTCGTGACTTGCCCATAACCGGACGCAGATGAACCGCCCCGCCGACGCCGTTTCGATCTCCGCCCTGGTCGCTGCCGACCCTGCACGCGCAGTGCCAGTCTTGCGCGCCAGAATCCTGCGCGAACCCCGCAATGCCGTGGTCTACCGGATGCTTGGGCGGGCGCTGCGGGCCCTGGGGCGCGACGAAGAGGCGATTATGGCCGAAGGAGACGCAATCCGCGCTTCGGCGCACGACCCGGACCTCGTCATCATTGCCCGGGCGTTGTTCGCCGGTGATCTGCCCGTGGCGGAAGCCGGCCTGCGACAAAGGCTTCGCGACCAGCCCACCGATGTGGCAGCGATCCGGATGATGGCGGAGCTGGCGGGCCGCATCGGCCGCTATCGCGACGCCGAGGCACTGCTGCGCCGCGCCCTAGAACTGGCCCCCGGTTTCACGGCGGCACGCGCCAACCTCGCCATCGCGCTCTATCGGCAGAACCGTTTCGCAGAGGCCGTCGCCGTTCTCGACACAGTGCTCGCGCAAGGCGAAGCACAGGCGGGCGATCTGAACCTGCGTGCGGCGGCGCTGGGACGGATAGGCGACTATGCCGAAGCGCGGCGCATCTATGCGGACCTCACGGAAACGTTTCCGGATCACGCCAGGCTCTGGATGAGCTACGGGCACATTCTCAAGACGCTGGGCGAGCAGGCGCAAAGCGTTGCCGCCTACCGCCGCGCAATCGCCATCGAACCGGGGCTCGGGGAAGTCTGGTGGAGCCTGGCGAACCTCAAGACATGGCAGTTCAGCGACGCGGATCTCGCCGCGATGGAAGCCGCGCTGGAGGACGAGACGCTCTCTGACGACGACCGCCTGCACCTGCACTTTGCACTTGGCAAGGCGCTGGACGATCGCAATGTGGCGGACCTCGCTTTCAAGCACTACGAGACGGGTAATCGTGTGCGCCGCGAACAGCTCGATTTCGATCCGAAGGTCGTGCGCGAACAGGTGAATGCCGTGATCGCAGCGGTAACCCCCACACTGCTTGCCCGGATCGAGGGGGCAGGCCATCCCTGCCCCGACCCACTCTTCATCCTCGGCCTGCCGCGCGCAGGCTCCACGCTCATCGAACAGATTCTGTCGAGCCATTCCCGGGTGGAAGGCACCATGGAACTCCCAGACATTCCAGCCATGGCCATGCGGGAAGCACAGGCCTATGGCAGCAGCGCACGGGAATGGCCGGAAGCGCTCGCCGCGATGCCCCCTTCCCGCCTTGCCGAACTGGGCGCCGAGTTCATCGAGCGCACCCGCATCCAGCGCAAGACAGACAAGCCGTTCTACATCGACAAACTGCCCAACAACTGGGCTTATGCAGGCTTCATCGCCGCAATCCTCCCCAATGCCAGGATCATCGACGCTCGCCGCGCTCCGCTGGACTGCTGCTTCTCGAATTTCCGGCAGCATTTCGCGAAAGGGCAGGCGTTCTCTTACGATCTGGAGCACATCGGACGCTACTATGCCGAATATGTCCGCGCCATGGCACATTACGACGTGATCATGCCCGGACGGATCCATCGGGTAATTCATGAGCGCTTGCTGGACGATCCCGAAGCGGAAGTACGCGCCCTTCTCGCTTATCTCGCTCTCGATTTCGAGGAGGGGTGCCTTCAGTTCCATCGCAACGACAGGGCAGTTCGAACCGCGTCGAGCGAGCAGGTGCGCCGTCCCCTCAATCGCGATGGCGTGGACCAGTGGCGCCCCTACGACGCCTGGCTCGGCCCGCTACGCCGGGCACTTGGCGATCTGCCGGAGACGTATGCGACACGGTGAAGCGGCTCTGAAAATTGTGGCGAAAATGTCATACATTGCACTGCACAATTAGCGTTCGATTGCTGACCTATTGTCAAATCTCATGAATTGTGGCCGCTTCCCGATCAGGCAATTACAGGGGGAAGCGGGTGAATTCATCGCGTTTTGGTTGTCGTCGCAGCGTTGTCGTCGCGCTGCTCGGGTCGTCCGCGATTGCTGCAGCGCAACCTGCGTTGGCGCAAAGCGCTCCAGCCGCCGGTGAGGACGGCGTCATCCTCGTCACCGCGCAAAAGCGAACCGAAAACCTCCAGGACGTGCCGATCGCCATCACCGCGCTGGGCGGCGAGAAATTGCGCGAGTTGCAGGTCAAGGAACTGCAGGACGCGGTCAAGAACATCCCCTCGGTCACGATCCAGACTACTCAGCCCGGCTTCAGCCAGGTTTACTTCCGCGGTGTGGCCTCGGGGGAGAACGCCAATCACTCCGGTCCGCTGCCGACCGTGGGCACCTACCTCGACGAGATGCCGATCACGACCATCCAGGGCGCGCTCGATATCCATGCCTACGACATCGCGCGCGTGGAGGCGCTGGCGGGGCCGCAAGGCACCATCTACGGCGCAAGCTCGATGGCGGGGACGATCAAGATCGTGACCAACAAGCCCGACTACTCGGGCACCTACGGCGCGGCCGACATGGAACTGAACTCCGTCGCCCACGGCGATGTCGGCGGCGTGGCGCAGGGGTTCCTGAACTTCAGGCTGTCCGACCGCTCGGCCCTGCGCGTTGTCGGCTGGTATCGGCATGACGGCGGCTATATCGACAACATCGCCGGCAGCCGGACATACCCGGTCTCGGGCATAACCCAGACCAACGCAGACCTCGTCGAGAAGAATTACAACGACGTCGACACTTACGGCGCCCGCATGGCGCTGGGCATCGAACTGGACGACGACTGGACGATCACCCCGACGCTGATGGGGCAGGTCCAGAAGGTCAACGGCAGCTTCGCGCAGGAACGCTCGAGCGCGGTCAGCAAGAAGCTCCAGACCGTCCAGTACAACCCCGAAAGCAGCAAGGACGAATGGTATCAGGCCGCCCTCACCATCGAGGGCAAGATCGGCAACTGGGACCTCGTCGCCACGGGCGGCATCCTCAACCGCAAGGACCGCACGGAGTCCGACTATTCGGACTACTCTTACTTTTACGATGCGCTCTATGGCTCGGGCGAGTTCCTCTACGACAATGCGGGCGATCTCGTCAGCCCGAACCAGTACATCAAGGGGCGTGACAAATACCGCCGCCAATTCGGCGAACTGCGTATCTCTTCGCCGCAGGATAGCCGCCTGCGCCTGATGGCAGGGCTCTTCGCCCAGCGCCAGGTCCATGAAATTACGCAGAACTACATCATCGACGGCATCGCCGACGCCATCACCGTGCCCGGCACCGAAAGCGATATCTGGCTCACCCGCCAGAAACGCGTGGACCGCGACTATGCCGCTTTCGGCGAACTGAGTTTCGACATCACCGACCAGCTTACCGCGACAGGCGGCCTGCGGGTCTACAAGTACAAGAACTCGCTCGTAGGGTTCTTCGGCTACAGCGCCGGCTATTCGCCGCGCACCGGCGTCGCTGCCTGCTTCGAAGAGGCGAAGGTCGCCGGTTCGCCATGCACCAACCTCGATGCCAAGACGTCGGACACCGGATCTATCTACAAGGCCAACCTGACCTACAAGCTGACGCCTGACTGGCTGGTCTATGCCACCTGGTCGCGCGGCTTCCGCCCTGGCGGGATCAATCGTCGCGGCGGTCAGCCACCTTATGCGCCGGACACGCTGGACAACTACGAATTCGGCTGGAAGAGCCAGATCGGCGCGTTCCATTTCAACTATGCGATGTTCCGCGAAGACTGGAGCAACATCCAGCTATCATTCCTTGGTGAAAACGGGCTGACGCTTATCCGCAACGCGGGTCAGGCACGGATTTACGGCGTCGAATTCGACATGGGCTACCGCAAGGGCGGGCTGACGCTCAATGCCTCGGGCAGCTACAACGATGCCAAGATCACCAAGGATTTCTGCCTCATCGCCAATGCCACGTTCGATTGCTCGATTCCCGACGGGAACACCCGCCTGGCTCAAGCCGGAACGCATCTGCCGATCACCGCGCGCTTCAAGGGCAATGCCCTGGCTCGCTACGAATTCCCGATCGGCGAATGGACCGGTCATATCCAGGGCGCAGTCAATTACATCGGCAAGCGACGCAGCGATCTGCGCAATGCAGAGAACGCCATCAAGGGCGAATTCGCCGCCTACACCACCGCAGACTTCAGTATCGGTATAAAGAATGATATCTGGCGCTTTGATATTTATGCAAACAACATGTTCGACAGCAACGGGGTGATCAACAGCTCCGTCCAATGCCTTGAAACCACCTGTGGCGATCCCTTGGGGCAGACCGGTACGGGCGGCGTGTTCTACGACTATGTGATCCGGCCACGCGTGATCGGGCTGAAGATCGGACGGGACTTCTGATCGCTTGGACGTCGCAGGAGACGATACCGGTCCGCCCGCGGGAGTGAGCACCGCCAGCGATGGCACCGGCCTCGGCAAGGAGCATCTCGGGCTCCTTGCCGCGATGGCTCTGGTCATGGGCAACATGATCGGTTCCGGCGTCTTTCTCCTGCCGGCCAGTCTCGCCCCGCTTGGCTGGAACGCGGTCGCTGGATGGATCGTGACGACCGCAGGCGTCCTGGTCCTAGCTTACGTACTCACCGGATTGACCAAGGCCGAACCCGGCGCGGGAAGTCCAGCCGGCTTCGTGTCCGTCGCATTCGGTCAGATGACGGGTTTCTTCGTCAGCTGGATCTACCTCGTCTCTATCTGGACTGCGGTTGCGACGATCGCCGTAGCCGCAGTCAGTTATATGTCGAGCGTACTTCCAGCCCTGTCAGCCGCCCCATTCGGACCTGCGTTGGCGGCAATCGTCCTCTTGTGGCTGACCGCTCTCATCAACTTGCGCGGCTTGCGGTCGGCCGGCGGTTTTCAGATCGCGACCCTAGCCATCAAGATCGTGCCGCTGCTCGTCGTGATCGTCATAGCGGCAAGGCTGCTGTTCAACGGTGAAGCCCAGGTCATGCCGCTCGATGCCGTGCCGATCACACCGGGATCCATAAATGCGTCGGCGACGCTCACCTTGTGGGCTTTACTGGGGTTCGAATCCGCCAGCATCGTCGCGGCGCGGGTACGCAATCCGCAAGTGAACATTGCCCGCGCCACGCTATGGGGAACGGGACTAACCGGATTGCTGTACCTTATCGTCTGCTCCGCCATCGCGATGCTCTTGCCGATGAGCATCGCGGCCGCGTCCCCTGCGCCGTTCGCCACGTTCGTCGCGCGCTACTGGAACGGATCGGCGGCCGCCATGGTCACGCTCTTCGCCGTGGTCAGCTGCGTCGGAGCCCTGAATGGCTGGACCCTGCTCGAAGCCGAACTGTCACGCGACATGGCAGTTCGGGGACTACTTCCCCGGTGGTTTGCCTCCACCGATGGCGAGGGAACGCCCCGCCGCGCGCTTGTGGTATCGACCGGAATCACGACGCTTTTCGTGATCATGAACGGATTGCGCTCCATGCGCGGCCTGTTCGAATACCTGCTGCTGCTGTCCACTTCGGCGACCCTCTGGCTTTACCTCGCCTGCGCACTGGCCGCGTGGAAACTGCGGGTCTGTCGTCCGTTCGCCGCTCTGGGCACGCTCTACGCGCTGTGGGCCTTGTGGGGCGCAGGCATCGGCGCGAGCGGGATGAGCTTCATCCTCATGGCCTTGGGCCTGCCGATCTGGCTCTGGACCCGCCGCGAAACCTAAAGCAGCGCATCGAGCCACTTTTCGACGAGCCCTTCTGCTTCGTCAGGCGTAAACGGCGCCTTGCCCAGGCTAAGTTCCAACCACAGGCCATCGATCAGCGCAGTCAGGGCGATCGCAGGCAATCGGGCATCGCCCATGGCGGGATTCACTGCGAGGATAAGCTCCTCGATACCCGTCCTGAACTGACCGTATATCTGCTGATGTAGCTGGCCGATCCCGTCATTCACCGGGGTCATGCTCCAGAACGCAAGCCATGTCGCGAGCAGGGCCGGATCGGCGATCCGCGGCCGGAAACTGGCCGACAGATAGGCCAGAAGTCGCGCGCGGGGCTCCTCGCCCGCGGCGGCCACCGCATCCGCCAGCGCTTGCTCTACGCGGCCGCCGGTCCAACGATAGGCCTGTGCGATCGCATCGGTCACGCCTGCGAAGTAATGGCGCAGCAACCCCGGCGAGACACCCGCCTCGGCGCAGATCGCCCTTACCGACGTCCCGGCTACGCCATGTCGTGCAAGGCACCTGGCGGTAGCCTCCACCAGGCTCTGGCGGCGTTCGTCGGGATGCTCCCGCGTGAAGGATTGATGCTGGGCCATATGCTTGTTATACGATCGTATAGCAAGGAGCCCGCCATGGCAACGCAAGTCGCCGACGCCCCCATGACCGATCCGCTGGACGGCTGGAGCCTGCCCGCGTGGACTTACTCCGACGCCGAATTCTTCGAGGCGGAAAAGGAGCGCGTGTTCGCGCCCAGTTGGCAGATCGTCTGCCACGAAAGCGACATCCCCAACCCCGGCGACTGGCACACGCTCGACTATATCGGCGAGAGCGTGGTCGTGGTGCGCGGCAGGGACGATGCCCTGAGAGCCTTCACCAACGTGTGCCGACACCGCGGTTCGCGCATCGTCGATGGTTCGAACGGCTGCGCGAAGAAGTTGGTGTGCCCCTACCACGCCTGGACTTACGACCTCGACGGTCGCCTGACCGGCGTGCCGGACAGCGCCAGCTACCGTGCTTTCGACAAGGCCGGGCACGGGCTTGCACCGGTCGAGATCGAGGTCTGGAGTAGTTTCGTCTTCGTGCGGCTGGTGAATGACGGCGGCCCATCGGTGGCCCGGATGATGGCGCCTTACGAGCAGATGGTGGCACCCTATCGCTTCCGCGAATTGAAGGCGCTCGGCCGCGTGACCTTGCGCCCTCGCGATGTGAACTGGAAGAACATAGGCGACAACTATTCCGACGGGCTGCACATCCCGGTCGCCCATCCGGGCCTCACACGGCTGTTCGGTCGCAGCTATGGCGTAGAGGCTGAGGCAAACGTCGATCGCATGTGGGGCGACCTGATGGACATGCCCTCCGCCAACTGGTCGGAGCGGATGTACCAGCGCCTGCTCCCGCCGGTGCCGCACCTGCCGCCGGAACGGCAGCGTCACTGGCTCTATTTCAAGCTGTGGCCGAACGTCGCCTTCGACGTCTATCCCGATCAGGTCGATTTCATGCAATGGCTTCCGGTCAGCCCGACCACCAGCATTATCCGCGAGATCAGCTATGTCCTCGATGATCACCGGCGCGAAATGAAGGCGGCGCGCTACCTCAACTGGCGCATCAATCGCGAGGTGAACGCAGAGGATACCGCGCTCATCACCCGCGTGCAGGCGGGCATGGCGTCGCGCAGTTTCTCGATCGGGCCGCTCTCCGACAAGGAGGTCTGCCTGCGCCACTTCTGCAAGCGTATGCGGGAGATCATTCCCGCTGCCCGCTTCGAACATTCCCCCGCCCCCGGCTGGAGCAGGACCGCATGACCGACCGTTACGACGCACTCATCATCGGCGGCGGCCATAACGGCCTGACCTGCGCCTTCTATCTCGCCCGCGCAGGGCTAAAGGTGCGCATTCTGGAGCGGCGGGACATCGTCGGCGGGACGGCGGTGACGGAGGAGTTCCACCCCGGTTTTCGCAACTCGGTCGCCAGCTACACGGTCAGCCTGCTGCAGCCCAAGGTCATCGCCGACATGCGCCTTGCCGACCACGGCTACCGCGTGATCGAGCGGCCCATAAGCAATCTCCTGCCGCAAGAGGATGGCGGCTACCTCAAGCTCGGCGGCGGACTGGAGCGCACACAGACGGAGTTCCGCCGTTTCTCCGCGCACGACGCCGATGTTCTCCCGGCCTATTACGATGCCCTTGAAGGCGTCGCCGAGGTGCTGCGCGACCTCGCTCTTAGGACCCCGCCCGAGGCAGGCGGTGGTTGGCGCGCGCTGGTCGATGCGGCCCTGCAGGGGCGCAAGCTGGCTGGCCTGTCCATGGAAGCCCAGCGCGACGTGCTCGACCTGTTCACCAAGTCGGCCCGCAGCCTGCTGGACGGCTGGTTCGAGAGCGAGGCCGTGAAGGCCGCGTTCGGCTTCGACGCGGTGGTCGGCAACTATGCCTCGCCTGACACGCCCGGCAGCGCCTACGTCCTGCTGCACCATGTCTTCGGCGAGGTGAACGGCAAGAAAGGCGCCTGGGGTCACTCCGTCGGTGGCATGGGCGCGATCACGCAGATCATGGCCAAAGTCTGCCGCGACCTCGGTGTCGAAATCAGTCTGGAAGCGCCGGTTTCTCAGGTCATGGTCGATGGCGGCAAAGTCGCGGGCGTGCGCCTGGAAAGCGGTGAGGAGATCGCCGCACCCCGCGTGATCGCCAATGTCGGGCCGAAGCTGCTCTACGACCGGATGATCGCGCCCACCGACCTCGATGCCGACTTCCGGAGGCGGATGAAGGGCTTCAAGGCGGGAAGCGGCACGTTCCGGATGAATGTGGCGCTTTCGGAACTACCCCGCTTCACTTGCCTTCCCGAGCCCGGCGAGCATCATCAGTCCGGCATCATCATCGCCCCGACCCTCGATTACATGGACCGCGCCTTCATCGACGCCAAGCAGTTCGGCTGGTCGCGCAAGCCTATCGTCGAGATGCTGATCCCCTCTACCGTGGACGACAGCCTCGCCCCTCCGGGCCAGCATGTCGCCAGCCTGTTCTGCCAGCAATTCGCGCCCGAACTACCCGATGGACGCGACTGGGACATGGAGGAGGACAAGGCCGCCGATGCCATTATCGACACGGTGGAGGCGCATGCACCGGGCTTCCGCGCCTCGATCCTGGGACGACAGGTGCTCAGTCCCAAGGGGCTGGAGCGCAAATTCGGGCTGGTCGGCGGAGACATCATGCACGGGAATCTGACGCTCGACCAGATGTGGTCGGCGCGGCCGGTGCTGGGGCATGGCGCGTATCGGGGGCCGATCAAGGGGCTCTACATGTGCGGCGCGGGAACACATCCCGGCGGCGGCGTGACCGGGGCTCCGGGGCATAATTGCGCGCATGAGGTCATTGCCGACAGTCGCGGAATGGCGCTGGGTTTCGGTGGGATGTACCGACGTTTTCGCTAATTTTCAGCCGATTACGGCCAGGATCGCGGCGACAGCGGGGCGCGGAGTCAGGTCGGCGTTGAACAGGCCGAAGTTGTTCATCTCGCCGGGTCCGGCCCAGCAAAACAGTTCGTAAAGGCTGATCGCGCGGATGAAGGGCTGGGCGAGCGCAGCCTCAACATCGGAGGCGAGCAGGCTGGCCTGCTGGTCCAGCGAAACCGGCGGAGAAGTAACGTTTTTCGCGCTTCCACCCGTGGTTCTGCCCCATTCGGTGATCACGCCTTGTGTATGGCGACCTGCCTCTATCTTCTTGCCGAAGCCCTTCAGGCGGTCCGCTACCACGGTTGTGGGGCTGGGGTAGATATGGGCGTTGCCGTAAGTCGTGAAAGGCCCCTGGTCTGCCTGCATGAAGTCGTTGCTGGCGATGAGGGGAATCGTTTTCAGTCTTGATTCTGCTTTAAATTCTGCCGAGAAGTCTTTGATATACGAAATAAATGCCGGAGCATTTCCGGTTCTAAATCCTAGACGCGGATCGCGAACGCCGTTGTAGGTTACAGGATTCAGATCGGGCTCGTTCGGGAATTCGATGGCCCAGATCGCACCGGGAGCCTGAGCGGCGAAAGCCTTGAGATCGGCGATCGACTTTGCGATTTCCCGGCCGGAGAGGGTGAAGCAGAACGTCACGCCCGCCCGCGCGAGACCGATGTACGTGTTCCATCCGGGCGTCCCGCTGTAGGGCTCCCGGCATCGCATTCGCCGCAGGCCGCCAAGTTTATCCAGCGCAGGCAATATGTTGCGCACCTTGTAGAGCGAGGCCGTATCCTGCGGACGCCCCTGCACCATCACCCTGTCGAGCCGCGAGGGCGCCGCGCGGACGGTTGCCGGGACCAGCGGCAGGACCGCCAGCCCGGCCGCCGCTTGCCTGCGTGAAAACATTGCTGCGACCATGCGGACCTCCCGGCTACATAACGGCACTCAACGGCACCTAAAGATACCCTAACGCACCTCGACCATCGGACTACTTCGCTACCGCACCGGCCTTCATCACGTGGACGACCTGCTCCAGCACACGCACATCGGACAGCGGATCACCTTCCACTGCGATCATGTCGGCGAACTTGCCCGGCGCGATCGAGCCCAGTTCCTTCTCATGCCCGATCAGCGCGGCGGCATCGATCGTAGCGGCCCGGATCGCCTGCGCCGGGGTCATCCCGTAGCGGACCATGTACGCGAACTGCCGCGCATTCAGCCCGTGCGGATAGACACCCGCGTCGGTGCCAAAGCCTAGCTTCACACCCCGCTTCACTGCCTTGGCGAAGCCGTCGCGTTGCTGCTGCGTCGTCTCGCGGTTCTTGCGCAAGTATTCCTGCGGCCAGCCTTCGCGCGTACCCTGCTCGTCGATCCAGTCGCCGTCGTAGATGTCCATGACCAGCCAGACGCCCGCCTTCTTCGCCATGGCGAGGCCCTCATCGTCGATGAGGCTGGCGTGTTCGATGCTGTGTACGCCGGAGCGGATCGCCGCCTTGATGCCCGCCGCGCCGTGGGCATGGGCGGTCGCGTAGCTGCCGTGCGCCTTCGCGACGTCCACGACGGCGCGCATCTCGTCGTCGCTCAATTCGATCTGCCCCGGCTCGGTGCCGATCGCGAGGACCGCGCCGGTGGCGATCATCTTGATGAAGTCGGCGCCGTGATCGAACAGGTACTGCGCCTTCTCGCGCGCTTCACCGGCATTGTGGACGACGCCGAGGCGCATGTCGGCGGGAAGCTGGTCGTTGGGCACGATGCCGTTGAGTTCGCCGCCGCCGCCCGGCGACGTGATGTAGGCCCCCGCGACGAACATGCGCGGCCCCGGCACCAGCCCCTGCGCGATGGCATCACGCAAGGCCACGTCAGTCAGCCCGCGATAGGTGCCGACATCGCGCACCGTGGTGAAGCCCGCCTCCAGCGTCACTTTCGCGTTGTGCGCGCCGATCAGCGCCGTCAGTTGCGGCGAAGTCTTGAGCGGCGCGGCGACGTCGGCGCTCTGCCCGGTATCGGCGAGGTGCGTGTGGAGATCGATCAGCCCCGGCAGCACCGTATAGGCCGACCAGTCGGGCGTTTCGGCACCCGGCGGCGGCACGGCGCAAGGCTCGACCCTCGCCACCCGCTCGCCCTCAACCAGCACGCATTGCCCGGTGCTGGCAGTGCCGCTCTCCACGTCGAGCAAGCGCCCTGCCCTGACATAGACCGACGCCGCGCTCGCCGGAGCAGCCAGCCCCGCAAGAGCCAGAGCCGCAGCGAGCGCCGCCGCCCTCACTTGCCCGCGAGGTCCGTCAGCAAGGTGGTGTAGTAGACCACGCCCGGCGCGATGTTCAGCAGGCCGATGCGCTCGTTGAGGCCATGGGCGAATTCGTCGGAGTCCCGGATCATCGAGGCGCTGGCGCCATAGCTCGGCACGCCGAGCGCGCGATACCACATCGAGTCCGAAGCACCCGAGGACTGCGAGGGGATGATCGGCACCGGCCCCCAGGCCGCCTTTACCGCCTTGCCCACTGCCGCCACGAAGTCCGGCCGCACCGGCGATGCGGGCGCCTCGACCGAATCGTCGCCGGTCACGTCGGTGAACTTCGCCGCGGGCATCGCCGCCACCTTCTCCAGTTCCGCCATTATCTCGGGCCGGGTGTGGCCGGGGAAGATACGGCAGTTGATGTTGGCCGTCGCGCTCTGCGGCAGCGCGTTCTGGGCATGGCCGCCCGAGATCATCGTCGGCACGCAAGTCGTCGACACGCGCCCGACCGTCGCGGGATTGGCGCGCAGCACCTGCAACGCTGCCGGATCGTTCGGATTGGCAACGAAGGCCTTCATTGCCGCCGCGAGCTTGGGGTCGGGCTCGATCTTCGCGGCGCCGGTCCAGTACTGGCGCGTCACGTCGTTGAGTTCGGGCTTGAAGCGATAGGCGCCGATCCGCTCCATCGCCTGCGCCAGTTGCACGATCGCGTTATCGGGCCGGGGCGCGGAGCTGTGACCGCCGGGGTTCGTCACCTCGACCTTGTAGTCCACGTAAGTCTTCTCGGCCCCCTGCCAGCTCCAGTAGAGCGGCTTGCCCGCCTCCGACAGCGTGCCCGAGGAGCCGTCGACGTTGAGCACCAGTTCCGCGCCCTTCAGCCGCTCGGCGATGACCTTGGAGGTATCCATGGTCGTCTCCTCGTCGCCCGAATAGGCGATGACGATGCTGCGTTTCGGCCGGAACCCTTCGCGCCGCAGTTCGATCACCGAGGACAGCGCCAGCGCCGCCTCGAACTTGGTGTCGCTGGCGCCGCGCCCGAAGAGATAGCCGTTCTCCACCACCGGGGTGAAGGGATCGCGCTCCCAATCCTCCGGTTTCGCCTCGACCACGTCCATGTGCGCGGAAATGACGAGGGGCTTGAGGCCGGGGTCGCTGCCCTTCCACGTCGCGATCAGGTAGGCGGTGTCGCCGAGCGGCACGATCTCGATGTCGCTGGCGGTCCACCCGGCTTTCAGCAGCGCATCGCGGAACAGCGCCGCGACTTCGCCGGTCTTGTTGCCCGGCCCCTGCACCGAGCGAAGAGCGATGGCGCGCTTCGACAGGTCAAGCACTTGCGCTTCCGCCTCGGGATGGCCTTTCGCCTGCGCGGTACTCGATGCGAGCAGGCTGGCGCCGAGGGAAAGCAGGACCGGGATCGAAAAGCGCATCGTGATGAAGCCCCTGAACTTGGTGTCTTGCACGGTCGCGCCGACAAAGAATCGCCGCGATCGCGAGAGGGCTATCCTGTCGAGCGACCGGGGCCTGCGCAATCCCGCCCGCCACCCTTCGTCATTGCGAGCGCAGCGAAGCAATCCAGGGCAGCTTTAAACCGCCCTGGATTGCTTCGCTGCGCTCGCAATGACGGGGTGGGGGTGAAGTTGTCGCGCCATAGTGAGCACCACTCATCGCGACGTGAAGAAATCCCACACTAATCGCTGGCGCGATAAGCGCCTATCTCGCACTTGCGGCACGTGTGCCGATCCAGTTTCCATTTTCCTCCGACAGCAAGGACATTCCATGCAAGTCAACGCCTATGGCGCACATGCCGGCGACAAGCCCCTCGAAGCCATGACCATCGAACGGCGCGAGCCGGGCCCGCGCGACGTCGCGATCGACATCAGCTATTGCGGCGTGTGCCACTCGGACCTGCACACCGTGCGCAGCGAGTGGGGCGGCACCCTTTTCCCCTGCGTTCCCGGTCACGAGATCGTCGGCACCGTCAGCGCGGTGGGCGGCGAAGTCAGCCGCTTCAAGGTCGGCGACACCGTCGGCGTCGGCTGCATGGTCGACAGCTGCGGCCACTGCGGTTCGTGCCATGACGATCTCGAACAGTATTGCGAGAACGGCTTCGTCGGCACCTACAACGGCAAGACGGCGGATGCGCCCGGCCACACCATGGGCGGCTATTCGCGCGGGATCGTCGTCGATGAAGGCTTCGTCCTTTCGATCAGCCACCCGGCGGAGCAGCTTGCCGCCGTGGCGCCGCTGCTCTGCGCGGGCATCACCACGTACTCGCCGCTGCGTCACTGGAACGCCGGTCCGGGCAAGAAGGTCGGCGTCGTCGGCATCGGCGGTCTCGGCCATATGGCGATCAAGATCGCGCATGCCATGGGGGCCGAAGTCGTCGCCTTCACCTCGACGCCCGCCAAGCGCAAGGACGCGATCGACCTCGGCGCCGACAGCGCGGTGGTCAGCCGCGAGGCCGAGGAAATGGCTGCGCACACCGGCACGTTCGACCTGATCATCGACTCGGTCGCGGCGAGCCACGACCTCGACACCTATATCGGCCTGCTCAAGCGCGACGGCGCGCTGGTCATGCTGGGCGTGCCCGAGCATCCGCACCCCTCGCCCAATGTCGGCGGCATGATCTTCGGCCGCAAGACGATCGCGGGCTCGCTGATCGGCGGCATTGCCGAGACGCAGGAAATGCTCGATTTCTGCGCCGAGCACGGCATCGTCTCAGACGTCGAGATGATCGACATCCAGCAGATCGAGGACGCCTACGAGCGCATGATGCGCAGCGACGTGCGCTATCGCTTCGTGATCGACAGCGCGTCGCTCGACGCGGCGGCCTGACCGCAAGCCGGCGGTCGCCTTCGCAAGGAGGCGACCGCCGGCCCGGTGCTTGACGCGCGATCACCCAGGCCCGCGCGTTTGCTTGGCCTACGTACCTTTTCGGCGACGGCGCGGCGTTCGCCCCCGTCGGCATGGCGGCCGAAGTCTGGCGCTGGAACGTCCGGATACTGGGATCGAGGTGATCGATCACGGACGCCGCGCCCATACTCCTCACCCGGACACATCACACAGCGGGATTGCGCGCGCAACGATCGCTGTTGCAATTGTGTCGCAGTCGCGGAGCTTTCTCATCCGACCGTCTAAACGCAGCGGAATTTCGCTAAGAGTCATTTTATGATGCGTGCGATGATTTGAGCGCAACACCATGCCGCCCGAACGCCAAAGCGACGGGCTGGCTGGTGCGTACCGAGCCAGGGCGGTGCGGCAGGCATATCCAGAGGGGGATAAAGATATGAGGTTCGTTTCCAGCCACGCCGAGCGCAGCGCCGTCCGGAAAGCCTTGCTATGCGGCGCCGCGCTGACGCTGCTGCCGACCACCGCCTTCGCGCAGGACGCGACCGCCGAGGCCACCCTCGACACCAGCCGCACGACGATCGACGGCGAGAACGCCATCATCGTCACCGCGCCGCACTATGTGCCGGAAGGCACCAACACGGCCTCCAAGGCGAACATCCCGCTGATCGAGACGCCGCAGTCGGTGTCCGTCATCACCCGCGACCAGATCGACCTGCTCAACTTCGTCGATGCCCAGCAGGCCGTGCGCTATACCGCAGGCGTCTTCGGCGAGAGCTACGGCCCCGATTTGCGCTTCGACTTCCTGACCGTGCGCGGTTTCACGCCCAAGGAATACATGGACGGGCTGGCGACGCCGAACTCCACCTCGATCTCCAGCGTGGGCGTCGATCTCTACGCCTTCCAGTCGCTCGACGTGCTCAAGGGGCCTGCTTCGGTGCTCTACGGCTCGTCGCCGCCGGGTGGCCTTACCAACGAGACCAGCCGGCGCGCCAGCAGCGAATTCGGCGGCGAGATCGGCGTGAAGTACGGCACCGACGACTACAAGCAGATCGCCGGAACCATGACCGGGCCGGTCAGCGACATGCTCGACGTGCGCTTCACCGCCCTCTATCGCAATCGCGATGCCGAACGCGACCTCGTCCACGCCGAGCGCCTGCTCGCCGCGCCGACCGCGACGCTCAAGCTGGGTCCGGACACGAAGCTGACCCTGCTCGGCTACTATCAGTACGACACTGTGCGCGGCGACACCAACGGCTTCATGCCGGTCTACGGCACCCTGCTCGACAATCCGCTGGGCAAGATTTCGCACCGCGCCAACGTCGGCGATCCGAACAACCTCTACAAGCGCAGGCAATGGGGCGCGGGCTGGGATTTCAGTCACGACTTCGGCAGCGTCAGCTTCCATTCCAACACCAAGTGGAGCCGCTATAACGAAGATACGCCCACCCAGATCTACGGCAGCGGCGGTCTGATCGACAACAATTTCGACGGTATTCCAGACGATTATCGCACGGTCCTGCAGTCGAACTTCACCTACAAGGAACACGTCACCAGCTTCGCCACCGACAACCGGTTCGACGCGACGCTGGGAACCGGTCCGATCGAGCACAACCTGATCGCCGGAGTCGACTATCGCCGCACCTTCAACGATTCCGCCTATACCTTCAATTACGGGATCGGCACGGTGGACCTGTTCGACCCGGTCTACACCACCTACACAGACGCGCAGCTTCGCCCCGGCTATGCGACGCGCTTCAACACGCAGTGGCGCAAGCAAACCGGCATCTATCTTCAGGACCATGCCGCGATCGGCAACCTGTACCTGACGGTCAGCGGCCGGTACGACTGGGTCCGCATGAGCTACATGACGCCCTTCGCCGCAGCGGACGTCGATACCCCGCTCACCAAACAGAGGCAGAAGAAGTTCACCTGGCGCGCGGGCGCCAACTACGTCACCGACAGCGGCTTCGCGCCTTACGTCAGCTACGCGACCTCGTTCGAGCCGGTCGTCGGCACCGACGGCGTCACCCTGGCCCCGTACAAGCCGAGCGCGGGCAAGCAGTGGGAAGGCGGCGTCAAGTACGACGCGCGCGGCCTTGGCGAAGGCATCAAGCTGCTGGTGACGGCGACGGTGTTCAAGATCAACCAGACCAACGTGGTGGCGACGGCACCGTCGGTGTCCCCGGTCTTCGGCACGCAGTCCGGCGAAGTCGAGGTCAAGGGCGCGGAACTGGAATTCGTCGCCCGCCTGCGCGACCAGCTCTCGATCAACGGCGCCTACAGCTACAACGACAGCGAGGTCAAAAAGAGCAACGTTGCTGCAGAAATCGGCGCGCCGCTGCCCGTGACCCCCAAGCACAAGCTGTCGCTGTTCGTGGACTATACCATCCAGAAGGGCTCTCTGGGCGGTCTGGGCTTCGGCTTCGGCGGGCGCTACACCAGCGACAGCGCGGGCAGCCTGCCCGGCCCGTTCAATCCCGTGGTCTACTACGGAGAGGCGTCCACGCTGTTCGATGCGATCGTCCATTACGATATTCCGGGCTGGCGCATCGCGGTCAACGGATCGAATATCTTCAACAAGCTCTACGTCGCGCGCTGCTCGGGCCCGGCGGGCTGTACTTATGGGGCTGGACGTCAGGTAATCGGCACGGTTACCAAGACCTTCTGACCTGAATGACGGGAACTGCATGCGCGACATATCGGTACGACGGCTGATCGCGCATGCCGTCCTGCTGGCTCTGGCCACGGGAACTACACCGCTGCAGGCGCATGGTCCGCAGGAACTCGGCGAGCCACCGCTGCCTCTGTTGTCACCCACGGGCGGGGCAGCAGCCGAAGGTCCCTCCGGAACCCTGCCGCGCACCCCGGCCAAGGCCGGACAAACGCTGCCGCTCAAGCCCGACCGCAAGATCCGCTTCGACACGAGCGAACTGACGGCTGCCTCGATCGACCTGTCTCCGGACGGGCGGACCATCGTGCTGGATATGCTTGGCGACATCTACGTCATGGACGCCAAGGGCGGAGAGGCTAGGCCGATCAGCCGGGGTATGGCCTATGACAGCCAGCCCGCCTTCTCGCCCGACGGCAGGCGCATCCTGTTCCTCTCGGATCGATCGGGAGCCGAGAACCTGTGGGTCATGGATGCCGATGGCGGTGATGCCCGGCAGCTCAGCTTCTACGACGACGATCCGATATTCGTATCCCCCGTCTGGTCCAGCGACGGGAAGACGGCCTGGGTCAGCCGCTTCTGGCCGGACCGCAATGCCTACGAAGGCTGGCTCTTCGCCGCCGACGGCAGCGACAGGTTCGGCACCGCGGCGCTGCCGAACTGGCCGGATGCTGGCCAGACAGAGGACAAGATCAACAGCCTCGGACTCATGCCGAGCGCGGACGGCCGCTTGCTCTATTACGCCAGGCTCAAGGGATCGCCGGACTTCGACACCCTTGCCGAATGGCAGATCGCCCGCCGCGACCTCGCGACCGGCATCGACGATACGATCGTCAAGGCAATCGGCGACATTCGGCTCGGCCCCGTCCAGTCGAGCGCCTTTCGCCCCGTCCTCTCGCATGACGGACGCACGCTGGCCTACGGCATGCGCCGGGTGGGCAGGACGTTCCTCCACGTTCGCGATCTCGGCAGCGGCATGGACCGCGAACTGATCCGGATCGATCACGACGAACTTCAGGCATCGGCCTGGAGCGACATCATCCCCCACTTCGCCTTCACGCCCGACGACAAGGTGCTGGTACTGAACATGGGCGGCGGTATCAGCCGCATCGATATCGCCAGCGGCACGGCGACGGCCATCCCGTTCACCGCTCGCATCGACATGGACCTCGCCCCCCTCACCCGCCGTCCGATCCGGCAGGAGACCGGCCCTGTCCGCGCGCGGCTAATGCAGACGCCCGCTCTCTCGCCCGATGGAAGGACGGTCGCCTTCTCCGCGCTGGGCCATCTCTACACAGCCCCGGTCGAGGGCAGCGCACGCCCGCAGCGCATCGACGCCGACGAGACGCCGCAGTTCCATCCCAGCTGGTCGCCCGACGGCAAGCGGTTGCTCTATGTCACCTGGACGGCGCAGGACGGCGGCTTCGTGTGGGAGAAGCCGCTGGACGGTGGGCCTGCCCGGCGCCTGACCGATACCCCCGCGTTCTACACGCACCCCGTGTTCACGCCTGACGGCGCGTCGGTCCTCGTCATCAGATCGCCTCAGGCGGACCGGCTGAACAGCTATGTCGAATTCGGCCAGTTGCGCAGCGCCGACCTCGTGCGGCTGGGCAGAGGTGGGGATGACGACGGCGACAGCGACGGCGAGCAGGTCGTGCTGAGCGGCCGGATCGGCGGCACGCCGCATTTCGGGCCGCTGCCGGACACAGTCTACCTGAACGAGAGCGACGGCGTCCATGCCGTGAAGTGGCGGGGGCGTGCTAGCGACCACCTTGCCGTACAAGCTGCCGGGCCGAACTGGTATTTCGCGCAAGGCCTCGCGTCCGCCGACGATCTGAGGATCAGCCCCGACGGGCGCTGGGCGCTCGCCCATATCGCACAGCAACTGCATCTCTTCACCATGCCCGACAAGGCCGGCGAGACGGTGAACCTGACCGCGCCCGCCGTCAGGCACCGCCGCATCACCGACGTCGGTGCCGACTTCTTCGGATGGTCGCAGGACGGCCGGACGATATGGTGGTCTGTGGGGTCGACCCTGCACCGCCGCGCCCTCTCCGGCGTCAGGCTCGATGATGCGGGCACACCGCCCCGCGCGGCGGACGTCGGCGGCGCGGCGCGGCCGCTCGTCGTCACCGTTCCGCGCGATACGCCGCAAGGCACCCTGCTGCTGCGCGGTGCCCGGGCGATCACCATGAAGGGCGACGAGGTCATCCCTGACGCCGATATCCTGATCATGGACGATCACATCCGCGCCATTGGCCCCCGAGGCAGCTTTCCCGTGCCCGCCGATGCCGCGATCCGTGAGTTGGCAGGCGCAACGATCGTCCCCGGCTTCATCGACATCCACGACCACGTCGCCGACATCCGCCGCGACGTACTCGACATGCACAACTGGGGACCGGCGGCGAACCTGGCCTACGGCGTGACGCTGGCCTTCGATCCCTCCTCGCTCAGCATCGACATGCTGGCTTACGAGGACCTGGTCGACAGCGGCCAGATGATCGGCTCGCGCATCATGACGACGGGACCGGCCGTCTTTTCCTTCAACGACTTCCGCTCGAAGGCCGAAGTGAAGGCGGTCCTCTCCCGCTACCGGGACGATTACCGCCTCGGCAACATCAAGCAGTACCGCACCGGCAACCGCCGCACCCGGCAATGGGTGGTCGAGGCCGCGCGGGAACTGGGCCTCAACCCCACGACCGAGGGCGCGCTGTCCCGCAAGCTGGACATCACCCACATCATCGACGGCTTTTCAGGCAATGAGCACAGCATCCCTCCCGCCACACTGCATGACGATGTGCTGCAACTCCTCGCCCGCAGCGGCACGAGCTATACGCTGACCCTGCAGATCACCCATGGCGGCGTTCCGGGGCAGAACTACTTCATCGCGCGCGACGCTCCGCACGGCGATGCGAAGTATGCCCGGTTCGCCCCGGACTGGTTCCGCGACCAGAAATTCTGGCAGCGCGAGTGGCGCGATCCGGGCGAGTACCTGTTCCCCGATGTGGCGAAGAGCGCCGCCCGCTTTACGCACATGGGCGGCCTGCTCGGCCTCGGCGCGCATGGCGAAGTCCCGGGCCTCGGCACTCACTGGGAAATGCAGGCTTATGCCATGGGCGGGATGACGCCGCTGGAAGTGCTGCGCGCCGCGACGATCGATGGTGCCCGCGCGATCGGACGGGACGCCGACTTCGGCAGCCTCGAGCCGGGCAAATATGCCGACCTCGTCATTCTGGACCGCAACCCGCTGGATGGCATCGCGAACACGCTGTCGATCCGGCAGGTCATGAAGAACGGACGCCTCTACGAGAGCGATACGCTCGACGAAATCTGGCCACGCAAACGCGCGATGCCTCCGTTCTGGTTCAGCAAGCCGCGGGGCTAGGGTGTGATCGCATTTGACTGAAAAACCGTTCGTCATCCCCGCGAAAACGGGGACCCAACTGATGTCCTTGCAACAGTCACCATCAGGAGATGGATTCCCGCCTTCGCGGGAATGACGATGATACAGCTGAAGTCGATCACGCTATAGGACGTCAACGCATAAATGGACGTATCGATCGTGAAATGGTGCGCCCGACAGGATTCGAACCTGTGGCCCCCAGATTAGGAATCTGATGCTCTATCCTGCTGAGCTACGGGCGCGTGCCGAGGCGTCCTAGCGGCTGCATGGCAGCTTGGCAATCAGTTCGCCTGCTCGGGCGGGACAACCGGGAACGGCAGCGGCATGAGGCCGATTCCTTCCTCGATCAGTTCCTTCGCCTCGGCGGGGCTGGCCTGCCCGTGGATGGTCTCGACCTCACGCTCGCCGTAATGCATGGCCCGTGCATCCTTGGCGAAGCTCTCCCCGACATAGCGCGAGGATTTCAGCGCCTCGGCCTGCATCGTCGCCAGAGCCTGCATCAGTTCGGCGGCCTGCGGCGGCAGTGGAGCATTGGCGACGGGCGCACTCGGCGGCGGCGCCTTGGCGCGTGCCGGAGCAGGACTCGGCGCTACTTGCGGCAACTGGTTACCCTTACGCGCGAGACGCGGCGCCTGAACCGCCTTCGCCACCTCGCCGGAACCGCAATGCGGACACGCCACCAGGCCACGTTCCTGCTGGCGTGCATAGTCGTCCGAGGACTTGAACCAGCCCTCGAATCGATGCTGTGCCTCGCGGCATTCCAGGTCGAAAACGATCATGACACCAGCTATTTGGCGATGGTGCGACGGTTGGCAAGGCTTGGAAGCTGACCGCGCACTTCGGCGATGCGCGCCGCGTCGAGATCGACGAAACCCACGCCTGAGGTGCCACCGTCATCCGCACCGCCCATGTCGAGCAGGACCTCGCCCCAGGGGTCGATCGCCAGTGAATGGCCGTAGGTTTCGCGGCCATCGTCATGCCGCCCGCATTGCGCGGCCGAGAGCACGTAAGCACTGGCCTCGACCGCGCGGGCGCGCTGCATGAGGTGCCAGTGCGCCTTGCCGGTGGGCACCGTGAAGGCAGCGGGAATGGCGATCACGTCGCAGTGCGCACGGCCCAGCGCTTCGAACAGGGCCGGGAAGCGCACGTCATAGCAAATCGCCAGCCCCAGACGCCCGAGCGGCGTTTCCACCGTGACCACCTCATCACCGGCCACGTAAGCGTTCGATTCGCGCCAGCTTTCGCCGGTCGAAAGATCGACGTCGAACATGTGCATCTTGTCGTAGCGGGCGCGGATTTCCCCCGCGTCGTCGATCACGAAAGCCCGGTTGGCCCACTTGCCGTCTTCACGCGCGATGGCGAGCGATCCGATATGCACCCATATCCCTTCCCGCCGCGCCGCATCGCGCACCGCCGCAAGAACGGGATCGTCCGCCTCGCTCCGGATCGCCTCGCGCGCGCGCGCGCGCTTCCTGTCCAGCAGGCCGGACATCTCGGGCGTGAACAGCATGGCCGCCCCGCCCGCACGTGCCGCAGCGACGGCATCGACGATCGCCGCCGCATTGGCCTGCGGGTCGATGCCCGTCGTCATCTGGAACAGCGCCGCGCGGATCATCCGGTCAGAGCCCCAGTACCGGATCGAGCTTGCCCTCGCGGTCGAGCGCATTGATGTCGTCGAAGCCGCCGAAGGGCTTGTCGTCGATCAGGATCTGCGGGACCGTGGTGGCGCCGGGCACGCGCTCCAGCATTTCGGTGCGCTTCGGGCCGCCCATGGTCAGGTCGTATTCCTCGTAGGCGACGCCCTTCTTGTCGAGCAGCGACTTGGCGGCGACGCAGTAGGGGCAGCCCCACTTGGTGTAGATTTCAATCTTCGGCTGGCTCATGCCAAACTCCATTCAGATGCTCATTGAGGGTCAGGCCTTGAAAGGTCGGGCGGCTAGCATATCTAGGAATGCGAGTCATGGCCCGCCAAGGGGATGGCTCACAGAACGAGGCGCCGCATCGCGGGCCTCATCCACACGAAGATTGCTCATTGGAGGATTTTTGTCATGAACCGCATCGATTTTTCGCCCTATCGCCGCACCATGGTCGGCTTCGACCGCCTGTTCGACATGATCGAGAACCAGGCGCGCGCGAATTCGGGCGACAAGTACCCCCCCTTCAACATCGAACGGCGCGGCCAGGATGCCTACCGCATCACCCTGGCGGTGGCGGGTTTCAAGCCGGCCGACATCGACATCACCGCGCAGGCGAACCTGCTGGTCGTGAAGGGCCACAAGCCCGATGAGACCACCGATGGCGAAATGCTGCACGTCGGCATCGCCCAGCGCGGTTTCGAACGCCGCTTCGAACTCGCCGACTACGTGCGTGTCGATAGCGCAGACCTTGCCGACGGCCTGCTCGTCATCGACCTCGTGCGCGAGGTTCCCGAGGCGATGAAGCCTAAGAAGGTCGTGGTCGGAGGCAGCAAGCTGACCGTCGTGGAAACCGGCGAGGATACCACCGCAGCGGCGTAACCGCCCGCAACGGCGCTCGCGTTTCCCGTCCCTTTGCGTGAGTGCCGAGTACGGAGCTATGGGCGGTCCGGTTGTCCGGGCCGCCCTTTTGCATGCGATGTTGCGCAGAACGCATGCACGGTGCCGGATTAATCCTCGCATAGCGTGCTTCTCGACAGTAGCGCCTGCAGTCATGTTGCGGACCTTGTGCTCATGACCGCGATCCTCGGGATCGTGCTGCCCGTTTTCTCGCTAATCTTCGCCGGCTGGCTGGCAAGGCGGATCGGCGTCATGGGACCGCAAGCCACCAGTGAACTCAACCGCTTCGTCGTCTACCTCGCCCTGCCCGCGCTGCTGTTCGATATCGTCGCGAAATCCAGCTGGCACGAATTGTGGCAGCCCCATTTCCTGGCCGTGTTCACCCTCAGCACCATGGCGATCTTCACGCTGACGGTTGCCGCTCACGCCCGGCACTCCGGTTTCGAGGCCGATGGCCCCGTGCTGGGGCTCGCCGCGAGCTATCCGAACACCGGCTTCCTCGGCTTTCCCTTGCTCCTCGCCGCGCTGGGCCCATGGAGCAACACGCTCACGCTGATCTCCACGATCGTCGTCGCCTGCGTCCTGTTCGCGGGCGCCATCGTGCTGATCGAAATCCGCCTCCACGTCGGCAGCCATCCACTGCGCGTCGCTGCCAAAGTCGGCAAGTCGCTGGCGACCAACCCGCTCATCGTGGCACCCATGGTGGCCTGCTTCTTTCCCACCACCGGCATGGCCGTGCCTCAGCCTGTCGAGGTTTTCCTGAAACTGCTGGGCGGCGCGGCCTCTCCGGCGGCGCTGGTCGGCCTTGGCCTTTTCCTCGGAGAAAAGCGTCAGGCGGCAAAGGGAGCCGGTACGCTGACGGCGATGCTGGTGACGCTCAAGCTGGCGGTCCACCCGTTGCTGGCCTGGGTGCTGGCCGTCACGCTGTTCCCGCTTGACCCGCCCGCGCGCCATGCCGCCGTGCTCCTCGCGATGCTGCCGACCGGAACCGGCCCTTTCATGCTCGCGGAGTTCTATGGCCGTGAAGCCGGCGTCACCGCGCGCGTGATCCTGATTTCCACCGTGCTGTCGATCGTGACGGTTTCGGCCTACCTGACGATGATCGGCTGATCCGGAACCGCTGGACTCAGGCGCTGGAGACGGCGCCCGAGCCGCTGGCGGCAAGCGCATAAGCATCGAGCTTGCCGTGCAGTTCGCGCCGCAGGTCTTCGTCGATCCACGCGGCATCGAAGGCGTTGCGCGTCACGGTCAGCAGGTCTTCCCGTTCGAAACCGGCAAGTTCATGCACCATCAGCATGTTCTCGTTGATGTACTTGCCTTCCATGTAGGCCGGATCATCCGAGTTGAGCGTCAGCCGCAAACCCCGGTCCAGCATCCCCCGCGCGATCGACTGCCGCTCTCCGGGGCGCATCATTTCGTTCGCATACGGGCACACGGTGAAGAACAGCCCGCGCTCCCCGGCCATGGCGATCAGTTCGGGTCGGTCGAGCAGGTTGGCGCCATGGTCGATGCGCTCGACGCCGATCTCTTCGATCGCCTGCCGGATATGCTCGTGGGTATTCTTCTGGTCGACGTCGCAGTGCATCGTCAGCCGGAAGCCCTCTTCACGGCCGCGCCGGAATATCTCGGCGAACTTTTCGGGCGGGTTGTCCTTCTCACCGGAGTCGAGCCCCAGCCCGACGATCAGGTTCTTGTACGGCAGGGCCATCTCGAACACGGCCATCGCGCTTTCCGCACTGCGTTCCCGCACAAAGCACATGATCAGTTGCGAGCGGATACCGAAATCACGCTCCGCCTCGATGCGACCGCGCGTCAGGCCTTCGATCATCACCGAGAACGGGATGCCGCGATCGGTGTGCTGCTGCGGATCGAAGAACATCTCCGCATAGACGACGTTCTGCCCTGCGACCTTTTCCAGATAGGCGTAGACCAGATCGCGAAAGTCCTCCTCGCGGTGCAGGACGAAGCTGCCCTCGTAGAAGATCGCCAGAAAGCTGGGCAGGTCATGGTAAACGTAGCTGGCCCGCATCGCATCGACATCGGCGTAAGGCAAGTCCACCGCGTTGCGCGCCGCCAGCCTGAACTTGAGTTCCGCTTCCAGCGTTCCCTCCAGGTGGACGTGCAGTTCCGCCTTGGGAAGACCTGCGATGAACTCGACGATCGAACCGTTCCCCATGCTACCCCAAGCCTCCATTTTCGCGCGATCCTGCAGGCTATAACGGCGACGGCGAACGCGGAAGCGGAAATTGCTGCATTGCAAAAAGCGCTCAGGCGGCCACCTCCATCCGCGCGGGTGTGAGCAGCGAAGGCGCCGAAAAACGCCCTCCGACCTCTGCCAGATCGGCGAGCGTGGGTGCCACGCAGCGCAGCGACACGCGATCGGCGAGGCGCTCCGCCCGGATGCCCGGCCCCTTGATCCAGAACGCCCCGTCCGGATGATGCTTGCCGCTGCGCAGCGCCTCGAGCGGATAGAACAGGTCGGAGAAGCGCAGCACTTCGTTGGTGGCGGATGACGTCACCATCACGTCCTCACCCGGAGCCTGCTCGATCATGCAACCCGCATCCAGCATCGCGCCTTGCCGCCGCGCCCACATCGGCTGCCTGCCGTCGGACAGGCGCAGCGCCTCGATCCGTGTCGCCGCCGCTTGGGCCGACGCATCGCTCTCAAAGTGGAGCAGGAACTGTTGCGACATTACCGGGGCATAAGTCCACTCTGCCGCGACCCCACCGAACGCGAGCAGTCGATCGATATCCCGGTGCCGGAATATCTGTCGTCCGCCGTCTTCCTCGTGCGACAGCATAGGCTGCTGCCCCAGGGCGGTGACGAGCACGAGATTGTCGTCTTCCCTGGTCATGGCCAGCGCCTGCCCGACCATCCGGTCCATGTTGCGATAGCCGTCGAGCACGCTCCCCCCATATGTCTCCAGATCCTGCGCCGACGACTGGATGCTGAACAGCGCAGGCTCGAACTCGCGCCAGTGGAAATGCTGGAAATGCGCGGTGCTGTTCAGGAAGAACGTGGAGAAATGGGGGCGGGCGCTGCGGTGGATCGAGCGGAACAGGTCCCACTGCAGCCGGTCCAGTATCATCGCCCGTCGCCATTTGACGTTACCACTTCGCTCCCCCGCCAATTGGCGAATCGCGGCCAGCACCGACCTTGCGGAAAGCCCATGTGCGAGCATGAAACGGCCGAAACGCGCAAAGTCCGCCCCGGATACATCCGGTCTGGCGCTGTGTTCACGCACATAGCTGCGAACCAGCCCTGTGTAGGCGTCGAAATGGCCGGGCGGCTGGGCGATCGGCTCCGTCGCCCAGGGATCGGGCAGGAAATGCCCCCGGAAGCCCGGCTGCGACGCCGCATTCATACTACCGCAGATCCAGTTGCTGCGCCCGCTGCGGCTCACCAGATCCCAGATGCGCGGCGCATCCAGCGCGGCGCCGTCATTGAGCTGGAAACAGCGATGCTCCGCGTAGGAAAGCCCGGTGTGGACCGTGACCCACTGGATCCACGGTTCGAGATACGGCGCTTCCTCCTCCGCATCGGTGACGGCGACCAGCGCGCTGTCGCGCAGGCGCCGGAAGTTCGGCAGATGCCCCTCGGCTATGAAGCGGTCGAGCAGCCTTGGCGACAACTCGTTGAATTCGAGGACGATCGTGGACATCCGTGGCTCCGCATCGGCATTGCGCCAAGCATGCCCGGATGTGCCGTCCCGCCGCCAGACGAGATGGCTCCGTTACGGAGATAGGAGAAGCCCTTCCCCTCCCGCACCGGGAGGGGAAACAAGCATCGTCAGACCAGACGCGCCTGACGCAGCGCCGCGGCGACGAAGCCGGCGAACAGCGGATGCGGCTCGAACGGGCGCGACTTGAGTTCCGGGTGGAACTGCACGCCGACGAAGAACGGGTGGTCCGGGCGCTCGACGATCTCGGGCAGCAGGCCGTCGGGCGACATGCCGGAGAAGATCAGGCCATTGCCTTCCAGCGCCTCGCGGTACGAACCGTTGACTTCGTAGCGGTGGCGGTGCCGTTCGCTGATCTCGGTCGAACCGTAGATCGCGGCGACGTGGCTGTTGGGCGAGAGCGCGGCGGTGTAGGCGCCAAGGCGCATGGTGCCGCCAAGGTCGCCGCCTTCGGCGCGGGTCTGCAGGCCGTCCTCGGTCATCCACTCGGTGATGATGCCGACGACGGGTTCCTCGGTCGGGCCGAATTCGGTGGAGCTGGCCTTGGCGATGCCCGCCGAGCGCGCGCCCTCGATGCAGGCCATCTGCATGCCCAGGCAGATGCCGAAGAACGGCACCTGACGTTCACGCGCGAAGCGAACCGACGCGATCTTGCCCTCGGTGCCGCGCTCGCCGAAGCCGCCGGGGACGAGGATGCCGTGCATCGGTTCGAGCGCGGCGGCGATCTCGGAATCTTCCTTCTCGAAGATTTCGGCGTCGATCCAGCGCACGTTGACTTTCACGCGGTTGGCCATGCCGCCATGGACGAGCGCTTCGTTCAGCGACTTGTAGGCGTCCTGCAGGCCGATGTACTTGCCCACGACGCCGATGGTCACTTCACCCTCAGGGTTCTGGTAGCGGTCGGTGATGTCGTCCCAGCGCTCAAGCACCGGCGCCTTGGCCGATTCCAGCATGCCGAAGTGATGCAGGACTTCGGCGTCGAGGCCCTCGCGGTGATACTGCAGCGGCACGGCGTAGATGTTGGGCGCGTCGAGCGCCTGGATAACCGCCTGCGGGCGCACGTTGCAAAACAGCGCGATCTTGCGGCGCTCGCTCTCGGGCAGCTCGCGGTCGCAGCGGCACAGCAGGATGTCGGGCTGGATGCCGAGGCCGGTCAGTTCGCGCACCGAGTGCTGCGTCGGCTTGGTCTTCAGTTCGCCGGCAGCGGCGATGTAGGGGACCAGCGTGACGTGGACGAAGCAGGTGCCCTCACGGCCGAGTTCGTTGCGCAGCTGGCGCATCGCCTCGACGAAGGGCAGGCCCTCGATATCGCCGACGGTGCCGCCGATCTCGCACAGCACGAAGTCGAGATCCTCGGTCTCCGTCAGGGCGAAGTCCTTGATCGCATCAGTGACGTGCGGGATCACCTGCACGGTCGCGCCGAGGTAGTCGCCGCGGCGCTCCTTGGCGATGATGTCCTGGTAGATGCGGCCCGAGGTAATGTTGTCGGCCTTGCGACCCGAGACGCCGGTGAAGCGCTCGTAGTGGCCGAGGTCGAGGTCCGTCTCGGCGCCGTCGTCGGTCACGAAGACCTCGCCGTGCTGATACGGGCTCATCGTGCCCGGATCGACGTTCAGGTAGGGGTCGAACTTGCGAATGCGGACCTTGTAGCCACGCGCCTGCAGCAGAGCCGCGAGGCTCGCCGCCATGAGACCCTTGCCCAGCGAGGAGACCACGCCGCCGGTGATGAAAATATGCCGCGCCATGGGAATCGGGCCTTAAATTGCATGGGGGCCCTCAGGCAAGCGCCCGGAGCCTCATTCCACAGATCAAACACATGGAAATGCCGTCTGACTGCGCCAGACGGCATTCCGATTACGGTGAGGCGCTCGAAAGCGCCTGCAGGGATTACTGCTTGGCAGCACCACCAAGCGGATCGGTCGGAACCGAGTCGCCAGCGGGAGCACCCTGCTGGGGTGCAGCGGGAGCTGCCGGGTTGGCCGCGCCGCCGAGCGGATCGGCAGGCTGGACCGGAGCAGACTGCGCAGGAGCGGTGTTGCGCTGGAGCGAGGTGTCGATGTCGCGGCCGCTCGTCTCATTGACGGCGAGAGCGGCAAGACCGATGCTCAGCACCACGAAGACAGTCGCCAGAACGCCGGTCGCGCGGGTCAGGAAGTTGGCCGCGCCGCGCGCCGACATCAGGCCCGAGGGGCTGCCGCCGACGCCGAGGCCGCCGCCTTCGGACTTCTGCACCAGGATCACGCCCACCAGCATGGCGGCAACCAGAGCCTGCACCACGGTCAGGAAAAGGAACATCTTCGTCTCAGCCTTATTGCGGGGACATACCCCGCTTTCTTGACCGGGCAGATAGGCGCTCGCGGGCGAGCGCGCAACCCGGCAACTTTATTGCTGCGCCGCCCCGCAGGACGGCGCATGGATCGGGCTTACTCCGCGAGCGAAGCCGCCGCGCCGACGATCGCCAGGAAGCTCTCGGCGGTCAGGCTCGCACCGCCGACCAGAGCGCCGCCGACATCCGGCACCGCAAGGAGTTCGGCCGCGTTGTCGGCCTTCACCGAACCGCCGTAAAGAATGCGCACCTCGGCGCCGGCATCGCCATAGATGGCGACCAGCTTGGCGCGAATCGCCTTGTGCATGGCTGCCACGTCCGCGACCGAAGGCACCCGGCCGGTGCCGATGGCCCATACCGGCTCATAGGCGACCGAGAGCTTTTCCGGCGCGCCGTCTGCGATGGGGCACGAACCTTCGAGCTGCGCGGTGACTACGCCCTCGGCATCGCCCGCATCGCGCTGGGCCTCGGTTTCGCCGACGCACAGGATCACCGCCAGACCGGCCGAAAGCGCGGCCTGCGCCTTGGCGTTGACGTCCGCGTCGCTTTCGCCGTGATATTCACGGCGCTCCGAATGGCCGACGATCGTGAAATCGGCGCCTGCATCCTTGAGCATCGGTGCGGAAACGTCACCCGTGTAAGCGCCGTTTTCCTTCGCATGGCAGTCCTGCCCGCCGACGCCGATCAACTCGACCGCGTCCCGCATGCGGAAGATCAGGGTCGAGGGCGGCGCCAGTCCGACCTGCACCTTGGGGAAACGCTGGGCGGAACGATCGATTGCGCGCGCCTCGTTCAGCATGGCGCGCGTGCCGTTCATTTTCCAATTTCCGACGATGTAAGGCAATCCAGCCATTTCAATCCTTTGATCGATCTCGGCGAACCTTCGGGAACTCCCCCGCGGGTCCCCCTCGCAGATTTCCGGTAATGCCGTTGCCGCGGAACCGGGAATCAGGTCGTCGCTGTCGCCGGGCAGCTAGGGCACCAGAGCATCGCTTGTCAAAATTCATGGATGGTTAAGCGCGGGGATTCTCCACCAGTGTCGTAGTAATGCCACCTCGCGGCTTTTGCCCAAGGCTTGTGCAAGCGGCATTGCAGGATGCGCGAAGGCCCCCTAAAGCCTGCGCCGTTTACATGCGAAGCCTCACGGTTTCGCGCCAATATTCTGCTGATCGGCACGGTTCATGCTCCATTTCTTCCGCTCGTTTCTGAAGTCCAAGGTCGGCGCGATCGTCGGCCTCGTCGTTCTCGGCCTTATCGCCCTCGCGTTCGCCAGCGGCGATATCGCGGGCCTCGGCGGTTCCGGCAGCGCGGCTCCGGGGGTTGCCGTCGCCACCGTCGGCGGCGAAAAGGTGACCACCGATGAACTGTCCCTCGGCGCCAAGCGCGGCCTCGAGCGGGTCAAGCAGCAGAGCCCGACCGCGACGATGAAGCAGCTGATCGCCGAGGGCGGCCTCCAGCAGGTGCTGGACAGCCTGATCGACGGCGTCGCTTTCGCCGTCTACGGCGAGAAGCACGGCGTCGTCCTCAGCGACCGCCTCGTCGACAGCGAACTGACGCAGATCCCCGCGTTCCAGGGCGTCGACGGCAAGTTCGACCAGAACGTGTTCCGCCAAGCCCTCGCCCAGCAGGGCCTCTCCGAACAGGCGCTGCGCGAGGACATTCGCAAGAACATGATCGCGCAGGAACTGGTCGTGCCCGCGCAGATCGGCTCGGTCATGTCCGAATATGCCGCGAAGCGTTACGCCTCGCTGCTCAGCGAGACCCGCAGCGGCACCGTGGTCGCCCTGCCCTCGCTGCTCTTCGCGCCCGACAAGCAGCCGACCCAGGCCGAACTCGCTACCTTCTACAAGGCGCACACCGGCCAGTTCGTCCGCCCCGAGCGTCGCACGATCCGCTATGCGCTCGTCAGCGCCGACAAGATCCCGGCCCCGGCTGCACCGACCGACGCCGAGATCGCCGCGCGCTTCGAGGCGAACAAGGCCGCCTATGCCGCCAAGGACGATCGCCGCATCACGCAGCTGGTCGTGCCGACCGAGCCGGCCGCCAAGGCCATCGTCGCCGAAGTCGAGAAGGGCAAGTCGCTCGAAGCCGCCGCTTCGGAAAAGGGCCTGTCCGCCGCGAAGCTCGAATCGTTCAGCCGTGAGGATCTCTCGCGCCAGTTCTCGGCCGCCGTCGCGCAGGCCGTCTTCGCCGCGCCGGTCGGCAAGCTGGCCGCACCGCAGAAGAGCGTGCTCGGCTGGCACGTCATCCGCGTCGACGAGGAGATCAAGACCCCGGCCAAGACCCTTGCCGAAGTGAAGGGTGACCTCACCAAGCAGATCGCCGAGGAAAAGACCCGCAAGTCCTACAGCGACGCCTTCTCGAAGATCGACGCGCAGCTTTCGGGCGGCTCCAACCTCGCCGAAGTCGCCAAGTCGCTCGGCGCCGAGGTCAAGCAGACCCCGTCACTGACCGCTGATGGGCAAGTCTACATGAAGCCCGGCGAAACGATGCCCGCCGAATTGCAGCCGCTCCTCAAGACCGCGTTCGAAATGGGCCAGGAACAGCCGCAGGTCGCCGAGATCGAAAAGGGCAAGTCCTTCGCGATTTACGACGTCACCGACATCCAGGCGTCCGCCCCGGCTCCGCTGGCGCAGATCCAGAACGACGTGAAGCTCGCCTGGGCCATCGACGCCGGTTCGAAGGCCGCCAAGGCCGCCGCGCTCAAGATGCAGGCCGCGATCCGCAAGGGCCAGTCGATCGAGCAGGTCATGGCTGCCTCGGGCAAAAAGCTGCCCGCGCCGCAGCAGGTCTCGATGTCGCGCCCGACCCTGGCCGCCGCGCTGCAGTCGGGCCGTCAGGTGCCGCCGCCGGTCTCGCTGATGTTCCACATGGCCAAGAACACCGTGAAGGTGCAGTCGGCCGAGGGTGAACGCGGCTGGTTCGTCGTCCAGCTCAAGGACATCGTGCCCGCCACGATCGATTCGCCCGACATGATCCGCCGTGCCCAGACCGAACTCGGCCAGCAGCTCGGCCAGAGCTACGCCTCCGCGCTCGGTGCCGCGATGCGCAAGGACGTCGGCGTGAAGCGTCACGACGATGCCATCACCGCCGTGCGCGACCAGCTCGCCGGCACCGCCGCCGCCAACTGAGCCGAAGCGAGGGGTGGCAGCAATGGAGCGCGAATTCGATCGCAAGGCGACGCTTGAGCAGCTGGCGCAGGGCAAACCCGCGCTGGTCTGGCGCAAGCTCGTCGCCGACACCGAAACGCCGGTTGGCGCCGCCCTCAAGCTGATCGAGGACGGGCGCGGCGACTTCCTGCTCGAATCGGTCGAAGGCGGCGAGACGCGCGGGCGCTACAGCCTGCTCGGCCTCGACCCGGACCTCGTGTTCCGTGCGAGCGGCGAGGCCTGCGAGATCAACCGCGCATGGCAGGCCGACCGCGAGGCGTTCGCACCGCTCGGCGGCGGCACCCTCGCCGAACTGCGCGCGCTGGTCGAGACCTGCCGCTGCGAGGTTCCGGCCGCGCTGCCCAAGGCTCTCGCCTGCCTCGTCGGCTACTTCGGCTACGAGACGATCGGCCTTGTCGAGAAGCTGCCGCGCGCGCCGCAAAGCCCCCTCGAAGTGCCCGACATGCTGTTCGTGCGCCCGTCGCTGATCCTGATCTTCGACCGGCTTTCGGACGAACTGTTCTGCGTTGCGCCGGTGTGGCCGGAAACGGGTGACGCCGCTCTGGCCGTCGACCGCGCCGCCGAGCGCATCGACGAAGCCCTGCGCCGCCTCGCCGCCCCCGCACCCGTCGTGCCCGTCGCCACCGATCTCGCCGAGCCGGTGCGCACGCCCGTCGTCGCGCCGGAAGACTACAAGGCGATGGCCCTGCGCGCGAAGGACTACATCGAGGCGGGCGACATTTTTCAGGTCGTGCTGGCCCAGCGCTTCACTTGCGAATTCCCGCTCCCGCCGCTGGCGCTTTACCGCAGCCTGCGGCGCGTGAACCCCTCGCCGTTCCTCTATTTCCTCGACCTGCCCGGCTTCGCGCTGGTCGGCTCCAGCCCGGAAATCCTGGTGCGCGTGCGTGACGGCGAAGTCACCATCCGCCCGATCGCGGGCACCCGTCCGCGCGGCGCCAGCCCGGCCGAGGACAAGGCCAACGAAGCCGGCCTCCTCGCCGATCCCAAGGAGCGCGCCGAGCACCTGATGCTGCTCGACCTCGGCCGCAACGACGTCGGCCGCGTCGCCGCTGCAGGCACCGTCGAGGTCACCGACAGCTACACCATCGAGCGCTACAGCCACGTCATGCACATCGTCTCGAACGTTGTCGGCCGGCTCGACACCGCGAAGCATGATGCCATCGACGCGGTCTTCGCGGGCTTCCCGGCAGGCACCGTCTCGGGCGCGCCCAAGGTCCGTGCCTGCGAGGTCATCGCCGAACTGGAGCCCGAGACGCGCGGCCCTTACGCGGGCGGCGTCGGCTACTTCGCGCCGGACGGTTCGGTGGACAGTTGCATCGTCCTGCGCACCGGCCTGCTCAAGGACGGCGTGCTGCACGTGCAGGCAGGCGCAGGCATCGTGGCGGACAGCGACCCGGCCTACGAACAGCGCGAATGCGAAGCCAAGAGCGGCGCCCTCTTCGCCGCCGCGCGCGAAGCGATCCGCGTGGCCGGGGAACCCGGGTTCGGGCAGTGAGCGCCTTCACGACTGAATACCGCTATCCCGATTATCTGCACGCCAACCGGCTATATCTGCTCCGACAGTGGCTGACATTGCGGTCGGCCCTGTTCTTGCTGGCGCTGTTTGTGACCGTCTCCGCGCTGAACGTCGGCGCTTATGCCGGGTCCCTTCTTTCAAGGATCGGCGCATCGGCATTGCATTCACTGGCCTATTTCGTTGGAGCCGGAGTGCTGCTCGCGATCGGCTTTTTCTATTCGTTGCCCCGCACGGCCCTTACCCATTGGCAGAAAAACGATCTTGCCGGAAATGCCGCCAGCTATCGGATGCAAGGCGACGGCTTCACCGTGGCCAGCCCCTCGGTCGACCTGAGCCTTAACTGGAAGGACTTCCGCTGGTGGACCGAAGACGATCGGCTTCTCCTCGCCAAGCCTGAAGCTGGCTGCACCATGATATGGTTGCCCAAGGACCAGGTTGGCAACGACATTCTCGACAGCTTTCGCGAAGGCTTCGGGCGGTGTCAGGTCAAGCGGATCTGATCGCATGCGAACGCCCCTAGCCCTCGCAGCTTGCGCGATCCTCGCCGCCTGCTCCGCCGACGAACCCGCAGCCAAGCCATCGGCCCCGCCTCCTCCGCCATGCCAGGGCGCGAGCTTCGAGGGCGCCAGCTTCACGCACTGTACCGCCGTGCCGGGTCGTCACACCATTCACACCGTCCTCGGCCCCAAGGGCGGCGCGCCGTATCGCAGCCTCTCGCAACTCGCGGTGGACCGCCCGGCGCGCAGCCACGAAGTTGCCTTCGCGATGAACGGCGGCATGTTCGACGCCGATGGCAAGCCGATCGGCTACTACGTCGAGAACGGCGAGAAGCAGCATGCCCTCAATACCAACGAAGGCTGGGGCAACTTTCACCTCAGCCCCAACGGCGTCTTCTACGGCGACGCGGCAGGCAACTGGCATGTCCGCGCCAGCGACGACTTCGCAAAGTCCGTCACCGACCGTCCCGATTTCGGCACCCAGTCCGGCCCGATGCTGGTCATCTCCGGCAAGCTGCACCCGAAGATCGACGATGACGGCACATCGCTGAAGCTGCGCAACGGCGTCGGCATCGATGACAAGGGCCGCGCCCACTTCGTCATTTCCGACGAGCCGGTATCCTTCGGCAAGCTCGCGCGCTATTTCCGCGACGCCCTGAAATGCGACAATGCGCTGTTCCTTGACGGCAGCGTATCCTCGCTCTGGGACCCCGAACATGGCCGCGTCGACGGCGGCCCTCCGCTCGGCCCCTTGATCGTCGTCGAGAAAAGCGCAAAGGCGAAGTCATGATCCTCGTCATCGACAATTACGACAGCTTCACCTGGAACCTGGTCCATTACGTGATGGAACTGGGCGCCGAAGTGGAGGTCGTGCGCAACGACGCGCTCAGCGCAGGCCAGGCCATTTCCAGCGGTGCGAAGGGCTTCCTGATCTCGCCCGGCCCCTGCACCCCCAACGAGGCGGGCATCAGCCTCGACCTCGTCGGCGCGGCAGCGGATGCGGGGATGCCGCTCCTCGGCGTGTGCCTCGGCCATCAGTCGATCGGCCAGTATTTCGGCGGCAAGGTCGTGCGCGGCGGGCTGATGCACGGCAAGACCTCTCCTGTCACGCATGACGGCACCGGAGTCTTCGCCGGGCTGCCCTCGCCCTTCACCGCGACGCGCTATCACTCGCTGATCGTCGAGGATATCCCTGAGACGCTGGTGGTGAACGCCCGCTCGGACGACGGCCATGTCATGGGCTTCCGCCATGCGAGCCTGCCGATCCACGGCGTCCAGTTCCATCCGGAAAGCATCGCCACCCAGCACGGCCATGCCATGCTCGCAAACTTCCTGCGCACTTGCGGTATCGAGGCCAAACTGCCGGAACGGCTGAGCGCATGACCCTTCCCGACCCTCTCCACCCGATCGCCGAGGACGAGGCCCAGGCAGCCTTCGCCGCAATCCTCGACGGCGAAATGCCCGAATCCGAAATCGCCGAGTTCCTCGTCGCCTTGTCGGATCGCGGCGAGACCGCCAGCGAAATCGCGGGCGCGGCTCGCGCCATGCGTGAGCGGATGATCCCGGTGAAGGCGCCCGCAGGCGCCATCGACGTCTGCGGCACCGGCGGCGACGGCTTCCACACCCTCAACGTCTCGACCGCCGTTTCTCTGGTGGTCGCGGCTGCGGGCGTCCCCGTCGCCAAGCATGGTAACCGCGCTGCCAGTTCCAAAGCGGGCGCCGCCGATACCCTCGAAGCGATGGGGCTGAACCTCGACCGCGCCGTCGAGACTGCAGAATCCACGCTCGCCGAAATCGGCATCGGCTTCCTGTTCGCCGCGCGCCACCACCCGACGATGGGTCGGCTGATGCCGCTGCGCAAGTCGCTAGGCCGCCGCACGATCTTCAACCTGATGGGGCCGCTGGCGAACCCGGCGCAAGTCTCGCGCCAGCTAGTCGGCATCGCACGCCCGGCTTATGTGCCGATCTACGCCGATGCCCTGCTGCGGCTTGGCACCGAGCACTCGATGGTCATTTCCGGTGATGAGGGCCTCGACGAGTTGAGCCTCGCAGGCGGCAACGAAGTCGCGGATATTCGCGGCCGGGAACTGTCGATGCGCCGCGTCGCTCCGCAGGATGCCGGTTTACCGACGGCCGCAGTCGATGCCATTCGCGGCGGCGACCCCGCCTACAACGCCCGTGCCCTCAACGACCTGCTGATGGGCGCTCCCGGCGCCTATCGCGACGCCGTCCTGTTCAATGCCGCAGGCGCGCTGCTTGTGGCCGGTGAAGTGGACACCTGGGCCGAGGGCGTCGAAGAAGCGGCAGAAACGATCGACAAGGGCCTCGCCAAGGCTTTGCTCGACTGCTGGATCGCGGCAACCCGTGCCTGACGAGGATTCCATGTCCGATAAACTTACCGAAATCTGCGATACCAAGCGCGAGGAGGTCGCCGCCCGCAAGCCGCTGGCCACGATCGCCGATCTCGACGCCCGCGCTGCCATGCAGACGCCCCCTCGCGGCTTCGAGGCGGCACTGCGCGCCAAAGCCGCGACCGGCTACGCCTTGATTGCAGAAATCAAGAAAGCATCGCCTTCCAAAGGATTGATCAGAAGCGACTTCCAGCCATCACAGCACGCGGTCGCCTATGAGCGGGGCGGCGCCGCGTGCCTGTCCGTGCTCACTGATGCTCCCTACTTCCAGGGCCACGAGGATTTCCTCATCCAGGCCCGCGCCGCCTGCGGCCTTCCGGTGATCCGCAAGGATTTCATGGTCGATCCCTGGCAGGTCGCGGAAGCGCGCGCGATCGGTGCCGATGCCATCCTCATCATCGTCGCCGCACTGGACGACGTGCTGATGGCGGAAATCGAAGCCGCTGCGACCGAGCGTGGCCTCGACTGCCTCGTCGAAGTTCACAACGAATCTGAAATGGAGCGTGCAAGTCGTTTGAAATCGCGCCTTATTGGTGTGAATAACCGTGACCTGCGACGTTTCGCCACCGATATCGGCACGACTGAGCGCCTCGCCCCGCTGGCGCCGGCAGGCACGCTGCTGGTGAGCGAAAGCGGCATCAACGTCCATGCCGATCTGGTACGCCTGTCCTCGTGCGGCGCCCGGACATTCCTCGTCGGCGAAAGCCTCATGCGCCAGAACGACATCGAGGCAGCCACGCGCGCGCTACTAACCGGAGCCTGAACGCCATGGGTTCGCGATGAGCAAGTCCCTCACTCACATCGACCCGGACGGCAACGCGCACATGGTCGACGTTGGCGCCAAGGCCGAGACGCAGCGCATCGCCGTGGCATCCGGACGCATTTCCATGAGCGCGGATGCCCTTGCCGCGATCCGCGCCGGGAATGCTCCGAAGGGTGACGTGCTTGGAACCGCGCGCATTGCTGGCATCATGGCGGCCAAGCGGACGGCCGATCTCATCCCCATGTGCCACCCGCTGCCGCTCGATGCCGTAAACCTCGACTTCGCTTTCGAGGATAATGCTATCCGCGTCATCGCGAAGGCTTCGCTGACCGGTCGCACCGGGGTAGAAATGGAAGCGATAACAGCAGCTTCTATCGCACTTGTCACAATTTACGACATGGCCAAAGCGCTCGACAAGGGCATGGTCATCGGAGACATCCGCCTGGTCGAGAAAATCGGCGGTAAATCAGGCCATTGGAAGATGGACGGATGGACTGAATGAACGGCTCCGCGCCGCTCTCTCTGGAGGAGGCACAAGCTCGCCTCCTCGCGCTCGTCACCCCGCTGTCGATAGAGCGTGTCGATATCGAAGGCGCGCTCGGCCGTTTCCTGGCTGAACCGCTGCACGCCAGACGCACGCAGCCCTCCGCAAATCTGTCAGCCATGGACGGCTACGCCGTCACGGCAGGCGACATGCGCGGCCCCTGGAGGATCGTCGGTGAAAGTGCCGCCGGGCATCCTTATGTCGGCCCGCTCTCGCAAGGAGAGGCAGTCCGAATTTCGACGGGCGCGATGCTGCCGCCCGACGCGGCGGCCGTCATAATCCAGGAAGACCTGACACGCGAGGGCGCGAACCTTATACTCTCGGGCGAGCCGCCCGCACCGGCGCACAAGCACATCCGCCATTGCGGGATGGATTTTGCCCAGGGCGTGGAAGTCCTGCCCGCTGGTCTGCACATCGCGCCCGCGCAGATGGCGCTGGCGATCGCGGCCGGCCATACGCACCTTCCCGTGCATCGCACACCGCGCCTGACCGTGATCGACAGCGGCGACGAACTCGCCTCCGATCCGGAGCGCTGTGCACCGCACCAGGTTCCCGCCAGCAACGGCGCGATGCTGACGGCCATGGCGCGTTCGCTGGGCGTGGATGCGCGGCGGATCGGCCCGGTGCCCGATACGATCAAGGCAATAACCTCCGCTTTCGAAGCATCCGCCGATGCCGACCTCATCGTAACGAGCGGCGGCGCTTCGGTCGGCGATCACGACCTCATTCGTCCGGCACTCGAAAGCTGGGGCGCGGGCATCGATTTCTGGCGTGTCGCGATCAAGCCCGGCAAACCAATCCTAGTCGCCACCCGCGACGTGGCAGGACGCCGTCAGATCGTGCTGGGCCTGCCGGGCAATCCGGTCTCCAGCTACGTCACCGCTTACCATTTCCTGCTCCCCGTCCTGCGCGCGATGCAGGGGGCTGCGCGCCCCTTGCCCATGCGGCTGACAGCCCGGCTGGCCATGCCGCTGCACCCAAGCGGCCGTCGCCGGGAATTCCTGCGCGGTTGGTGGGACGGAGAAAATGTGACGGTAAGCCCGCTGCAGGACAGCGGCGCCCTGTCGTCCCTGGCGGCAAGCAACGTGCTGGTCGATCGGTCGGCGCTGGCCGGTCCGGCACAGGCTGGTGAAGAAGTCCGGATATACTTGCTCCAGAACGGCGGTATTGCCTGAAGTATCGGCAATTGGTTGCTTGATTGTTCCCTCAATGTTCACTACCAGAACAAACGCGATCAGGGTTTGCCTGGTTCGGAGGTCACGAGAAGGCAGCGACATGTTGACGCGCAAGCAGCACGAATTGCTCCGGTTCATCCAGGTCCGGCTTGAGGAGACAGGCATCTCCCCCAGCTTCGAGGAGATGAAGGAGGCGCTCGACCTCAAGTCCAAGTCCGGTGTTCACCGACTGATTTCCGCACTGGAAGAACGCGGCTTCATCCGCCGCCTTCCCAACCGTGCACGTGCGCTCGAAGTCTTGCGCCAGGCCGATGACACGGGAAGCAAGGCCCTGCGTCCTTCTGCAGCGAACAGCAATGATGGATTGGCGCGTCCGCAGACGCCGCGTCGTTCCGTCGAAGCCGCCAACGACGTTATCGAGATCCCGCTGCACGGGCGTATTGCCGCAGGTGTGCCGATCGAGGCTCTCGAAGGACAGTCCATGTTGCCTGTCCCTGCCGCCCTGCTTGGCTCCGGCGAGCATTACGCGCTCGAGGTCTCCGGCGACTCGATGATCGAGGCGGGCATTCTGGATGGTGATTTCGCCCTCGTGAAGCGCACGAATGCCGCTCGCGACGGCGAGATCGTCGTTGCCCTGATCCGCGGGGAAGAGGCCACCCTCAAGTACCTTCGGCGCGAGGCGGGAATGGTGCGGTTGGATCCCGCAAATGCCGCTTACGAACCGCAGATTTACGGTGCGGACGAAGTGGAAGTCCAAGGCAAGCTCGCCGGCCTGCTTCGACGGTACAACTGACACGGCCACGCTGCGCCATGAAGGCCTTGGCGCAGCAGCAACCGGTAATTACTGCGATTTGCGCGGCGCAGGAGCATTCCTGTAACGGTGAACAGGCCGGGGACGCCACCAGCCGTGTTCACCTTGGGTCTGGGCTACCGTATCGATACGGGCCTTGCCCAGATATACCGCCAGCCCGCCAGTCTGCCCAAGCGATCCTCGATCGGCCTTGAACCAGCGCGGCTTGCAACTGCGCGGCAGCCAGCGATCCGATATGACGATGTCGCTGCGTTCGCATGCAGCGGCGAGCGACCGTTCCGCGACGGCATCGCGGCCCCGCGAAACCAGCACATGCCACGTGGTGCCGGAGCGTCTGACCGGCAAGGCGCAGAAATCACGGTTGCAGCGGGCACCCGGGAACTTGTCGAACGTGACCGGGTCTGCCTCGATCCCGGCGAATTCCATGAGATTGTCCCGGGCGTAGCCGCTTTCGCTGTTTCGAAGCAGGTAAAGCCGTTTCCCGCCATCTTCGACCAGCCCGACATGGCGACCATCTCCGGACACCAGCATGTCCGCCGCCGGTGCGGTCGCCAGCAAGAACACACCGACCGAGGCGATCGGTAGCCCGGCCCAGCGAATGCGGCCGCTCCAAAGGCCCATCCACAGACCTCCCGCGACGAAAAGCAGGAATGCCCAGGTGTCTGTACCGGGAAGCAGGTTCACAGCGCCCGGTCTCGACGCGAACCAGCGGGCCAGGCCGACCAGCAGGTCTATCGAGATTCCGGCGAGCCACCAGACCGGCCCGCCCAGCCCGGCGATATCGAGGACCAATGCACAAGCCAGCAAAGGCATCACGACAAAGGTAGACAGCGGAATTGCCGCCACGTTGGCCAGCGCTCCATACACTCCGGCGCGGTGGAAATGATACAGGCCGATCGGCATGAGCGCGAGGTCGATGACCACGCCCGTCAGCAGCAGGAGGGAAAGATGGCGAAGCCCGGTCATGGCAAGCCCTTCGTCGCGCGGTCCAAGGAAGTGCCGCACGGGCTTGGCCGTACTGACGGCGATCAGCGCCAGGACCGCGCCGAAGCTCAGTTGGAAGCTCGGCCCGATCACCGCCTCCGGCCAGAGCAACAGGACGCAGAACGCCGCCACCGCAAGCATGCGCAGGGACAAGGGCTCCCGCCCCAAAGCCAGTGCGATCAGGACCAGGAGGGAGCCGATGCAGGACCGAACGGTCGGAACTTCCGACCCGGAAAGCAAAGTGTAAGCGACGCCTGCAGCGGCCCCCGCACCGGCCGCGACGACCGGCAGCCTCACCCTCAGGGCCACCCACGGGAACAGCGCCAGCAACCGGATGACCAGTAGATAGACCGCCCCGACCATCGCGCTGACATGCAGGCCGCTGATCGAGAGCAGATGCGCCAACCCCGAGTCGCGCATGGCCTGGTCGTCAGCCTCCGTAATGCCGCCGCGATCGCCGGTGACGAATGCAGCGGCGATGCCCGCTCGTTCGTCCCCGATGCGGGCGCGAATATGGTTCGTCAAAGATTGTCGGATATCCAGCAATCCCCACTCGCTTCGCTTGCCTTTCCGGACGACCTTCACCTCACCTGTGACCGAACCGCTCGCGGCGATGCCTGTGAACCAGGACGTGCGCGCAAAGTTGTAGGCGCCGGGCAGCATGGGCGGCGCCGGCGGCATCAACCGTGCCCGGAAAGCCACCAGATCGCCCACCGCGATCCCGGTCGTCGATCCCTTGCCGGGAACGTTGAGCCGGACCTTGATCGCGTTGCCGGGCGAAGCGTCATGGCCGGAGCCGCTCAGGGGGTCACGCATGGCCAGCAGCAACCTGTCGCGTCCCAAGGCCGGCTGCGATTCGATCGCCAGAACCTGCGCGCTGAAATTTCCCGATAGCGGGCGCTCGATGGCGGGTTGTCCCACCAGTTCGGAACGCGCCCAGACGACGAGGCAACCGGCAACCACCACCAGCGGCAACAGCGACAACGCCCGACCGAGATGCGGGTAAACCACGCGCAAGGGAAAGGATGCATAACAAATTGCACAAATTGCAACAAGAGCGCCGCAAAGGCCTGCCCAAGCAGGTGCCGAAGGCAGCCAAAACCACGCAATTATGCCGGTTGCGAAGGCCACCGTCACCCATGGTGCGCGTTCGAATTCCGCCCCGGAAAGAAATCGCTCGACGACTGCCAAAACCCTCGACAAGAGGCCCTTGGCGGTCCATGGCCCATGCTGCAATGCAGCGGTTCCGGGGCTTTCCGGAGGCGGAATTTCACAAGTTGCGGCGTGGGTCCCCATTGCCGCCAATAGGACAGGAAGGTCGGGTAGATGGCAAGCGGTAGTGCATCGGGCGAAGCGACTGGCAAAAAGGCCGTCGTAACGCGCTTTGCTCCTTCGCCGACCGGTTACCTTCATATCGGTGGCGCTCGTACGGCACTGTTCAACTGGCTGTTCGCGCGCCGTCATGGCGGCAAGTATCTGCTGCGTATCGAGGATACCGATCGCGCCCGTTCGACGGAACCCGCGATCGACGCGATCTTCGACGGCTTGTCCTGGCTGGGCCTCGACGGTGACGAGGCGCCGGTGTTCCAGTTCGCCCGCTCGGACCGTCATGCCGAAGTCGCTGCGCAGCTGATGGAAAACGGCCACGCCTATCGCTGCTACCTGACCCAGGAAGAACTCGCCGAGCGCCGCCAGAAGGCGCAGGAAGAACGCCGCCCGTTCCGCATCGACAGCGAATGGCGCGATGCCGATCCCGCGACCTGGCCGGCCGACCGTTCCTGGGTGGTGCGCGTCAAGGCCCCGCGTGAAGGTTCGACGACGATCGAGGATCTCGTGCAGGGCACGGTCACCGTGCAGAACGAGGAAATCGACGACTTCGTCATCCTGCGCGGCGACGGCACCCCGACTTACATGCTGGCCGTGGTGGTGGACGACAACGACATGGGCGTCACGCACGTCCTGCGCGGCGACGATCACCTCAACAATGCGTTCCGTCAGCTCGTCGTCATCAACGGCATGGGCTGGGACGTGCCGGTCTACGGCCACGTGCCGCTGATCCACGGCTCGGACGGCGCCAAGCTGTCCAAGCGCCACGGCGCGCTGGGCGTCGATGCCTATCGCGACGAAATGGGCCTGCTGCCCGAGGCCGTGTTCAACTACCTGCTGCGCCTCGGCTGGGGCCACGGCGATGAGGAAATCATCAGCCGCGAGCAGGCGATCGAATGGTTCGACATGGTCGATGTGGGCAAGAGCCCCTCGCGCTTCGACCTTGCCAAGCTCCAGAATCTCAACGGGCATTATCTGCGCGAGGCCGACGACGTGCGGCTTGCGGGCCTCGTCGAAGCGCGCCTCGATGGCGTCGACGGCGATGAGCCTGCCGACCTGCTGGTCCGCGCGATGCCCGTGCTCAAGGTCCGTGCCAAGGACCTCAACGAACTTGCAGAAGGCTCTGCCTTCCTCTTCGCCCAGCGTCCGCTCGCCATGAGCGAGAAGGCGCTGGCGCTCCTGACCGACGAGGGGCGCGAGCGCCTCGCCGCGATCCATGAGCGCCTGTCCGGCCAGGCCGACTGGACTCTCGAGGCATTGGAAGCCAACCTGAAGGCAATGGCCGAAGACCTGGGACTGGGTCTCGGCAAGCTCGCGCAACCCTTGCGGGCAGCCCTGACGGGTCAGACGACCTCGCCGGGGATATTCGACGTACTGGTATTGCTCGGACGGGAAGAGAGCCTCGCGCGCATCGGCGAGCAGGCTCAGGTTCCCGCCGGGTCGCAGTCATAAGGAGATAATTGGTGGGTGATCAGGCTAAACTGAGCGTCGGCGGCGCGGAACACGACTATCCCGTTCTCAAGGGAAGCGTGGGTCCGGACGTCATCGACATCCGCAAGCTCTACGGCCAGACGGGCGCGTTCACGTTCGATCCGGGCTTTACCTCGACCGCGAGCTGCGAGTCGGCGCTGACCTACATCGACGGCGACGAAGGCGTTCTGCTGCACCGTGGCTATCCGATCGGCCAGCTGGCCGAGAACTCCTCGTTCATGGAAACGAGCTACCTGCTGCTGAATGGTGAACTGCCGAGCAAGGACGAGCTTGCCACGTTCGAGAACACCATCACGCGCCACACCATGCTGCATGAACAGCTGGCGACGTTCTATCGCGGTTTCCGCCGCGACGCGCACCCGATGGCGATCATGTGCGGCGTGGTCGGCGCGCTTTCGGCATTCTACCACGACTCGACCGACATCGCCGATCCCGAGCATCGCAAGATCAGCTCGCACCGCCTGATCGCCAAGATGCCAACGATCGCGGCGATGGCCTACAAGTATTCGGTCGGCCAGCCGTTCCTCTACCCGGACAACAAGCTGAGCTACACCGGCAACTTCCTGCGCATGACCTTCGGCGTGCCCGCGGAAGAGTACGAGGTGGTTCCGGCGGTCGAAAAGGCGATGGACCGCATCTTCATCCTCCACGCCGATCACGAGCAGAACGCCTCGACCTCGACCGTGCGTCTTGCCGGTTCGTCGGGCGCGAACCCCTTCGCGTGCATCGCAGCGGGCATCGCCTGCCTGTGGGGCCCTGCGCATGGCGGCGCGAACGAAGCCGCGCTCAACATGCTCAAGGAGATCGGCACCCCCGATCGCATCCAGCACTACATCGACCGCGCCAAGGACAAGAGCGATCCGTTCCGCCTGATGGGCTTCGGTCACCGCGTCTACAAGAACTACGACCCGCGCGCGACGGTCATGCAGTCGACCCTGCGCGAAGTGTTCGAGGCCCTCAACGTCACCGATCCGCTGTTCGAGACCGCGCTGCGCCTCGAAGAGATCGCGCTCAGCGATCCCTACTTCGCGGAGAAGAAGCTGTTCCCGAACGTGGACTTTTACTCGGGCATCATCCTTTCGGCGATCGGCTTCCCGACCACCATGTTCACCGTGCTCTTCGCCCTCGCCCGTACCGTGGGCTGGGTCGCGCAGTGGAACGAAATGATCTCCGATCCCGGCCAGAAGATCGGTCGCCCGCGCCAGCTCTACACCGGCCCGACGCAGCGCGACTACGTGCCGCTCGACAAGCGCTAAGGTTCATTCCGCGCGCAGTCGTGGATATCCGAAGCAAAGGCCCTCGCGAAAGCGGGGGCCTTTTTGTTTGCCGTCATCGTCAAAACCGATCCATTTGAGCATTCACGCCACAATCCGGCCGCATCCGGCGTGCAGCCTCTCCTCGAAAGGGGCGCACAATCATGATGTTTGTTAGAATTCTGGCGACGACCCTTGGCCTGCTGATGATGGCGGCAGGGATTTTCGTGGTCTTGCAAGGCACCGGCGTGCTCAGGTGGCCGGCCGACAGCGTGATGGTTGCTGACCGGGCATGGGCCGTGCGCGGGGCAGTCTTCGCGATGGTGGGCGGCATTGTCGTGTGGCTCGCCCGCAGATGCTAAAACCAGTCAGGCGTCGGGATCGACCGGCACTGCGAGGATGAACCGGGCACCCTGCCCCGGCGAGCTTTCGATGGAAAGCTCGCCGCCCATCGCGCGGGCAAGGCGCCGGGAAATATAGAGACCAAGGCCGGAGCCGCCGTCACCGCTGCGGCCCAGACGCTCGAACTTCTCGAATACCCGGAGCTGATCTTCATCGCTGAGGCCAGGCCCCTGATCCGCGACGAAGACGATGGCGCGTCCTCCCTCGACCGAAACCCGCACATCGATGCGCGACCCTTCCGGCGAGTAGCGAATGGCATTGCCGATGAGGTTCAGCAGAACCTGCAGGACACGGCGGAATTCCGCCAGAGCCGGGGCATGGTCATCGAGCGGCGGCGCCACGATCGAGATGTCTTTCTCCCGCGCCCGGACGCCCAGGATACCGGCGGCCTGCCGCGAGACATCAGCGAGATCGATGTAATCCGGCGTCGTCGAGAAACCGTCCTCCTCTACGACTTCCAGATCGGCCATGTCCTCCAGCAGACCAAGCAGCAGCTTGCCCGCGCCGGCGATCTCTCCGGCATATTCGGCATAGGCATCGGGAAGCGGTCCGGCGAGGCGCGTGCGGATGGTCTCGGCGTTGGCGACGATCCGCGCGATCGGCTGCTTGAGCACCGGCGCCAGATCCTGCCCCACCAGTCCGCGGCGCTGCAGCGGCGCTTCAGGCTCCGCTACCGGCACCCAGTCCGACGGTGCCTCGTCGGAAAGCAGCAGCAGTTCGAAGCCCGACGGCTCGAAGCCGGGCCGGATATGCGGCACCAGCGAGACGCGCCAGGATCGCGGCGAGCCCGCGACGACCACCGGCGCGCCGTCGAGCAGTCGCCAGTGAAGCGGCTGCTGGTGCGTCACGTTCTCCGGCGGCAGGAAGTCGGTCCAGCAGCGCCCCGCGCCTTGCTCCATCGCGGCGGACACTTGCGCCAGTTCGGGAGAATCGCACGTCACCGCGACCAGACGCTGCCCCGCGTCGAGCCATGCACATAGTTCCGCGACATGGCGATCGGTCACCGCGCGGCGATGTTCGCCCGGACTGCCTTCTTCGGAATCCAGAGCGGCCGTCTGCCAGCTGCGCACATGGATCGAGCATCCCTCGCCCTCCGGCTCGACTTCGATCCACGAAGAAATCGCATCGTTGCCATCCTGCGCCCTGATCGCCTGAGCCAGGCGGCGGCGCGCCTGTCGGGCACGGCGCACCAGTTCGAGCAATTCCGGCACCGCGATCGTACCGGGCATTTCGCCACCACAGCGCAGCTGCAGTCCGGCGAGAGGCTCGTCGGCGCTGATCAGACGATCGTGCTCATCGCACGTCGCATGGGCCAGAATGGCGCCTTCGCCCGGGCTCATCGCGAAGTCGCACCGTTCGAGAGGATCGACGCAGCGCGCCATGCATCGATGCCGGATAGCCCGTTCGGAAGGTTCGCCCCCGCGTGAATCGCCAACACCTGCTCCTCGGCAAGACCGGAGGGCAGTTGCGCGGCGAGCAGGCTCAGCGCCAGTCGCGCCTGCTGGCCCGGCTGCGTCGCCGTGGCGGCCACGTCGCGTGGTTCTCCCGAACGCAAGGACAGAGCCGTCAGGAACAACGCGACCCCGGCATGAGATATCGACAAGGCCGTCTCGGTGTCCAGATCGGCGACCAAGCGTTCCGCCCACTGCAGCCGATTGGCGTGGGCCGCGTGATGACGCCGGGCCTCCGCTTCGACCGCAGACGCGCGTTCGGATAGAGCAGGTTCGGCACCGACAAGCGCCCGCAGGATCGCAAGCACCGCTTCCAGCACGGCGTCAGGCAGTTCCGCCAAGGGCAGAGCCATCCGCCGTTGCCCCTGGCTCCAGTTCGCCTGAGCCGCAAGGAAGCCGCGCGCCAGGGCATCGCCGCAGCCCGCTCGTTCGCGTATGAGCGGCGAAGCTACCGGGTCGAGGCCGATCCGCTCCTGCAATCGTTCGGTCAGTTGCCATTCCAGCGCGGCGGCGTGGATATGCGCCAGCAACACCGGCTCATCGAGGAAAGCCCGCGTCAGCACCGCGATTTCCTCGGGAGCATGCGCACGCCGGTCGGCACTTCCGATCAGGGCATCGAGCAATTGCCCGGCGATGTCGGCGAGAATGCCCTTTACGCGCGCGAGAATCTCTTCGCTCAGAGCCGCGTTCTGTTCGGCGGCGACGAGATAGCGCAGCACCGGAAGCGCAGACGCCGCCGCAGCGTCACCGCGCACGAGGTCGCGTCGCAGAGCGGCCTCCACGGCTTGCGTATCCGCCGGATGAGCGGCCTGATCGATCATATGACCCGTCTAACCGGCATCTGGTTAATTCGAGGTTAGCCGTCGCGCCGACGCGGCAGCACGAGTGCCGCAGCGACCAGCCCGGCCGAAAGTAGCCTCACGACAAGCAGCACCTGCCCGAACCCGGACGCGAACGCGAGGATCAGGCCCAGCAACGCCCGGTCTGCGAAGAGACCGGCGAACCGCCCGGCGGCGATGCGCGGCAGCAGCACCAGAAGCATCATGAGAACAGCCGGAGTGCACAGCCACGCCAGCACCGGCTCCCCCGGAAAGCGCGGCGTGTCCAGCAGTATCAGCGCGGCGAAGACCACGTCGACCAGCCAGACCAGTGCATCCGCGCGCGGGATCGCCGGAGATGCCTGGCCCAGCGCGTGCCGCTCCGCCGCGCGCAGCAGTCTGCTCGCCTCCACCAGCAGCCAGGCGATCGCCAGGAACCCGAAGGCGCACCACAGGAAGCCGAACCAGCCCGCACCCGCCGCAATAAAGAGCATGACCAGCACCGCCGCCGACACCACATTGCTGGCATTGCCCGCATGCAGCAGCGACGATCCGAAGCTCAGGACCGCAAAGCGCGCGATCGTACGTCCCGGCGTCCGCGCTCCCTCCTGCGCGAAGCGCGTACGCATCCACTCGTCCTCCAGCGCGTAGGCTTCCGCCTCGCTGCGGACCATACGCCAGCCTGACCCCGCCCGCGCCGCAGGCGGAACCTCGCGCATGGTGATGCCGGACTGGAGCGCGATGCGTGTCAGCGCCGAGATCGCATCCACGTCGAGCGGCAATTCGTGCAATCGCTCGACCAGCGCCCCCGGCACGCGCATCAGCCCGGCGGTGGCGCGATTGATGTCGATCCGCTCGAAACCGGCGGCAAGCGCGCCTTCGACCGGCTGCACCAGCACGGTCGGAGCCCGTCCTTCGAGAAGCGCCGCAGCCGCCGTCGGATCGGCGAAAAGCCCCTCCGAAACGACGATCAACTCGTCTCCGGCCGTAACCAGACCGGCCAGTTGACCCGCCCCCGTCGCAATGCCGAACTGAAGCCCCGCGTCCTCCGCATCGTGTTGAAGGGCGATCAGTTCTGGCGTGGTGCCGCGCGCCATGCAGATGACGCGCTGGCATTCCAGCGCCAGCGCCATACCGAGTTGGTGCTGCGCCACGCTCGCCCCTGCAACGCGCAGGAATGCGCGCGGGAACGGCTGCCCTGTCGCGGCAGGCTCCGTCATGGCCAACAATGCTATGCGCAAATCCGAAACTCCAGCACCCCGGCCAAGGATGTAGGCAGGTCGGAGCCCAGTGCCAAGCCCCAGTGCCAAACCCCAGTACCCGACCAAACCGGCAGTCGGCCTGAACGGGGGATCAGGTTCCGGAAAACTCCGTCAGGTAGGTCTTGAGGCGGCGCACCACGGCAGGCTCACCCGGCGCGGCATCGAGGGCATCCTGTGCCAATCCCAGCAGATGCACCGAGTGAAAGCTCGCCGCCAGCCCCTTCAGCCGCGTCGCTGCGACCACCCAGTTGCCGTCGCACCGCGCCCGCTCGAGGAGATCGACCTGCCGACCGACGCCCTCGATATAGGCCGCTCGCAGTTCCGCCATCAGTACGGGATCGCCCCCGGCTGCAGCGGCGAGAGTGGCTTCCAGGGCTCCTGCTTCATATGCCATTTCCCCAGTTTAATCCCGGAAGTCTTAAACCGGGGTTTATCGGTCCGGTGCACGTGGTATCCTGGCTGGATGGTTGGGGAAAACAGGATCATCGCGTTCGGCGCGGGCACCGGCGAGCCGTCGGACACCCAGATGTCGGAAACCGCCGTGGAATCGGCGACGGAGTCGGACACCTCCGAAACCTGGGACGACGCCTGGGTGGCGGCAGATGACGCCGGCGAATCCTTCACGCCCTCTTCCGGGCGCGAATGGATCGCGCCCGCCGTTGCCGGGGCGGCGGTCGTCGCATGGAGCGGCCTGTTCCTGTTCGCGCAAGTGCCCGCAATGAAAACCGGCCTGACGCTCGCCGCGGTTCCCGCGCTCGTCATGCAATGGTGTGTGCCCGTGCTGCTGGTCGGCGTCGTCTGGTTGATCGCGATGCGCCGCAGCACACGGGAGGCACGGCGCTTCGGGCATATCGCGCAAACGCTCTCGGCCGAATCCGCCCTGCTCGAACGCCGCCTCACCACGGTGAACCGTGAGTTGAGTCTCGCACGCGAATTCGTCGCCGCACAAGCGCGCGATCTCGAAACGCTGGGCCGCCTCGCAGCGGAACGTCTTTCCCAGAATGCCGAACGCCTGCAGGAACTCGTGCGCGACAACGGCGCGCGGGTCGATTCGATCAGTTCGGTCAGCACCGCCGCGCTCGACAACATGGAGAAGCTGCGCGGCCAGTTGCCCGTCATCGCCAGTTCGGCGAAGGACGTCACCAACACCATCGCCAATGCCGGTCGCACCGCCCATGCCCAGCTTGAGGACATGATCAACGGCTTCAACCGGCTCAACGAGTTCGGTTCCGCCAGCACCCGGCAGGTTTCGATGTTGCGCGATCAGGTCAACGAGACGCTCGACGGCTTCAGCGCCCGCAGCGAACAGCTCGAACAGGCCGTCACCGCGCGTTTCTTGGCCCTCGACGAACGCGGAGAGGAATTCCGCACCCGACTGGACAAGCACGAGGTCGATGCCCTCGCCGCGATTCGCGTCCGCGCCAAGACGCTGACCGACGAAATCGACGAAGGGCGTCGCCAGCTCGACCGTCAGGAAGCCGAAAGCCTCACCTCGCTGCGCGCCCGCCTCGGTGCCCTGCGCGACGAGAGCGACGTTGTCTCTCGCGCGCTGCGCCAGGCCGAGGAACGTGCGACCGAGCACCTGCGTACGTCGCTTTCCAACCTGTCGGAAGAACAGGCCGCCACCGGCGTCGCCATCATGGAGGCTCAGCAAACCGCTGTCGATGCGCTGGCCAGCCGTCTGGCGGCGATCGCCGGCGAAGCCTGCCAGATCGACGAATCGATCGGCCTTCGTGCCGAACACCTCGCCATGGAAGCCGAGGAACGCCAGTCGCGCCAGGTCGAGCAGGAGCGGCACGCGATCGCCCGCATCGACCACATGCTGGGTGAACTCGACGCCTCGATCGCCGAGCGGCTCGAACGGCACCGTATCCAGGCCGCTGCCCTTGCCGAACGCGCGGCTGCGGTCACCGGCGAACTCGGCCGTTTCGAGGCCCGCCTCGAAACCATCGCCGCGCAAACCGGCGAAGCGGAAGATCGCTTGTCCATCAGCCTCACGGCGCTCACCGACCGCCTCACTGCCGCGCGCGCCACGCTCGCGGTCACCGACGATGAGGTGGAGAAGCTCACCGAAGACAGCGTGCGCCTGCTCGAACTCATCCAGGCGAGCGCCCGCCAGACCGGCAGCGCCCTTCCCGAAGCGCTGGCGGTTTCGGAAGACCGCCTGCGGCGTATTCAGGAAGGGCTCGGCAGCGTGCTTGCGCAGCTGCGCGAAGCGGCACAGGGCGGCGAGGATGTCGCAGCCGAAATCGGTGTATCCGGTCGCGATCTCGACGCGCTCATCGGTGGACTTTCGCAGGCACAGGCGCAGATTTCCGCACGCGGCGCCGATCACGTCGCCTTGTTCGGGCGCCTGCAGGACACGCTCGGCGAGATCGACGCGGCCACACAGACGGCCGCCGACAAGGCGGGAGGCGCCCTGGTCGGCGCCCTCGCCGCGCTCGGCACCACCCTCGACGAGACGGTGTCCGCGATCGAGGAAGACAGCGCCGAACGCATCGTGCGCATCGCCGAAACCCTCGGCGACGAAAGCGCCGCCGCTATCGAAAAGGCCATGCGCGGCAAGGTTTCGGAGATTTCCGGCCAGCTCGAGCAGGCCGTGGCTCATGCCTCGGGCGTCACCCGCGAAGCCGCCACGCAGCTACGCGAACAGATCGCCAAGGTGGATGACCTCGTCGGCAATCTCGAAGGCCGGGTCACGCAGGCACGCGAACAGGCAACGGAGCAGGTCGACAACGACTTTGCCCGCCGCGCCGCGTTCATCACCGAATCGCTCAATTCAAACGCCATCGACATTGCCACGGTTCTGTCGAGCGACATCTCGGACAGTGCCTGGGCCGCATACTTGCGTGGCGACCGGGGCATATTCACCCGCCGGGCAGTAAGCCTGCTCGACGCCGGCGAGGCCAAGGCCGTCCAGCAGGTCTTCGAGCGTGACGACGCCTTCCGGGCCAACGTCAGCCGCTACATCCACGATTTCGAATCGATACTGCGGCAGGTGCTCTCGACCAGAGACGGAAACGCCCTTGGCGTCACCCTGCTGTCGTCGGACATGGGCAAGCTCTACGTCGCGCTGGCACAGGGCATCGAGCGCCTGCGCGGGTGAGGTTGGGCTGACCGACCTTTCGTCATTGCAAGCATGGTGAAACAATCCAGGGCCGCGCTGAACCGCCCCGGCATTGTTTCACCATGCTCGCAATGACACAATATTAGGACGTTGCGGCAGATACCTCAGCCCTCTTCGCGGCCTTATTCGCCCCGATATACCGCCCCGACATGAGCCTCACCCCGCCGGGCAGCGAGCTTTTCCTGCCGTTCGCGTTCGCGGTAGGCGGCGCGCTGTTCCTCGGTACGCTCACCGTGACAGGCCGGGCAACTGACGCCAATCTCATAAAATTCCGAAGCCCGGTCTTCGGCGCTGATCGGGCGGCGGCAGGCATGGCATAGTTCATAGCTGCCCGGTGCCAGCCCATGGCCGATGGTCACCCGCTGGTCGAAAACGAAGCACTCGCCTTCCCACAGGCTCTGCTCCTCCGGCACGGTCTCCAGATACTTCAGGATGCCGCCCTTGAGGTGAAAGACGTCCTCGACGCCTTCCTGCTTGAGAAAGGCCGTGGACTTCTCGCAGCGAATGCCGCCGGTGCAGAACATCGCCACTTTCGGCGCCTTGCCCTGCCCGAGCAGCCGCTCGCGCTCGCTACGGAACCACTCTGGAAACTCACGGAAAGTCTTCGTGTGCGGATCGATGGCCCGCGCGAACGTACCCACCGCTACCTCATAGTCGTTGCGGGTATCGATCACGATCGTATCCGGATCGGCAATCAGCGCGTTCCAGTCCTGCGGCTCGACATACGTGCCCACGATCGCCAGCGGGTCGATGTCGGGCTGGCCCATCGTCACGATCTCACGCTTGAGGCGCACTTTCATGCGGTGGAACGGCATGTGCGGCGCGTCGGAGAACTTGACGTCCACGCCCTCGCAGCCCGGCAGCCCACGCACATGCGCCACGATCGCATCGATCCCCGCGTCGGTCCCGGCGATGGTCCCGTTGATCCCCTCACCCGCCAGCAGCAGCGTGCCGCGAATGCGGTGCTCATGGCACAGCGCCTCAAGCGGCGCTCTCAGCGCCGCCGGGTCGTCAAAACGGGTAAAGCAGTAAAGCGCCGCCACGCGCAGGCGCGGCGCGCTGGTATCCAGTGGTTCCATGGCGTGCCTCTAGCGCGGAACGGCGCCAAAGCCAAAGCTCAGTAGCCGAGATCCTTGACCGGCGGCGTCCCGAACAGGTTGACGTCGTCCACGGTGATCCACCCGTTCGCGTAATTGGCGTAGTAGAGCCCGAAAAGCACCACCGCCACGATGGTCGCCCGGCGCGCGACCAGCTTTGGGCGGAAGTTCACCGGCGCGCTGGTGGCGTGGCCCTTCTCGATGACATGGCCCTCCACTTCGTCCGGCGTGCGCAGGCCGACCGGGAGGACGATGAACGCGCTGAGCACCCAGAACAGGGCGTAGATCGCGATCATCGAGGTCCAGTTCATCGCCATCGCATCAATCCTCCAGCAACAGCACCTGCACTTGCGGCTTCTTGCCCGACCAGCGCGTCGCAGCGCGGCGAGCGGCAAGGCGCGCGGCTTCGGAGCGCGTATCGCGATCCGCCTTGCCCGCGCGCTTCAACGCCTCAGCAACGTCGCGCCTGGCTTCCTCGACGAACCCAGCGTAGTCCTCGTCGAGCGGCAGGCCCAGCGCCGAGATTTCGACCCTGCCCTTGCGATCCGCTGCCACTGAAATGACGCCGTTGAAGGCGATGCGGCGGCGCATGATGATCGCCTCGCCGTCAGCGGGCGCGATGATGTCGCCGTCGAGCACCAGACGGCCCGCGCGCACTTCGCCGAACTTGCCCGGGTGGTTGGGCGCGAGGCGCACGAGATCGCCGTTCTTCTGGAAAATCGCCTTGGGAATGCCGCTGGCGACGCCGAGACGTGCTTGTTCCTTCATGTGGCGGATTTCGCCGTGCACCGGCAGCAGGATCTGCGGCCGAATCCACGAATAGAGCGCTTCCAGCTCCGGGCGGCCGGGGTGGCCCGACACATGGATTTCGCTCTGACGATCGGTGACGACGATGACGCCCTGCTCGGCCAGACGGTTCTGGATGCGGCCGATCTGGATCTCGTTGCCGGGAATCTGGCGGCTGGAGAACAGCACGACGTCGCCCTTGTCGAGCTTGATCGGGTGATTGCCCTCGGCCACGCGGGCGAGTGCCGCGCGCGGTTCGCCCTGACCGCCGGTGGCGACGATCAGCACGTCGCCGCGCGGCAAGTCCATCGCGGTGTCGGGATCGACGAGGTCAGGCAAGTCCTTGAGATAACCGCAGGACTGGCCGGTCTGGATGATGCGGTCGAGCGAGCGGCCCGCCACGCACAGCTGACGGCCGGTCTTCTTCGCCACATCGCCCAGCGTCTGCAGGCGCGCGACGTTGGAGGCGAAAGTCGTCACCAGCACGCGGCGGCCCTTGTGCTTCTTCACTTCGGCCAGCAGGCCCCGGTAGACGTCACCCTCCGAACCCGACGCTTCCGGATTGAAAACGTTGGTGGAATCGCAGACCAGCGCGAGCACACCTTCGTCACCGATGGCGGTCAGTTCAGCCTGCGTCGCCGGGGTGCCGACTTGCGGCTCGTCGTCGAGCTTCCAGTCGCCGGTGTGGAAGATACGGCCATACGGCGTCTCGATCAGCAGCGCGTTGCCTTCGGCAATCGAGTGCGCCAGCGGGACGTAGCGGATGCCGAACGGGCCGATCTGGAAGTTCTCCAGGTCATCGACCACGTTGAGTTCGACCCGGTCGAGGATGCCCGCCTCTTCCAGCTTGGCGGCGACCAGCTTGGCGGTGAACGGCGTCGCATAGAGCGGCACGCCCAGTTCCTCGGCGAAGTACGGGACCGCGCCGATGTGGTCCTCATGCGCGTGAGTCAGGACGATGCCGAGCAGGTTCTCGCGCTCGTTCTCGATGAATTCGAGGTCGGCGAAGACCAGGTCGACGCCGGGGTATTCGTTACCGGAGAACGTCATCCCCAGATCGACCATCAGCCACTTGCCCTGACAGCCATAGAGATTGACGTTCATGCCGATTTCGCCCGAACCGCCGAGCGCACAAAATAGAAGTTCCTTACCGGGAATCACTTAGAAGCTGCCCTTTCGGCAATGATGGCGAGGCCGTCGATCGTGAGATCGGCGTCGACCGCGTCGAAGATATTGGTGGCCTCGTCGAACAGGACGGCGAGGCCGCCCGTGGCGATGACCTTGGCGGTACGGCCGATCTCGGCACGGATGCGGGCGATCAGGCCCTCCATCATCGCGACGTAGCCCCAGAAGACGCCGATCAGCATCTGGTCCTCGGTGTTGCGGCCGACGACGCTGGTGCTCTTGGGCGCCGCGATGGCGATGCGCGGCAGCTTCGCCGTATTGCCAACCAGCGCGTCGAGCGAGAGGTTGATGCCCGGCGCGATGATGCCGCCCTTGTAGGCTCCGTTGAAGTCTATCACGTCGAAGGTGGTCGCGGTGCCGAAATCGACGACGATGAGGTCGCCCGCATGCTTGTCGTGCGCGGCGATGGCGTTCACCGCCCGGTCGGCGCCGAGCGAACTGGGCTGTTCCACGTCAATGTCGATGCCGTACTCGGCCTTGCCCTGCCCGGCGATCAGCGGCTCGATCTCGAAGTAATGGCGCGCCAGTATCTCGAGATTGTGCAGCGCTCGGGGCACGACGGTGGAAATCACGATCTGCGTGACTTCCTGCGCCTTCACGCCGCGAATGGCGAGCAATTGCATCAGCCAGACGGCGTATTCGTCGCCCGTGCGGCGCGGGTCGGTGGCGATGCGCCAGCGGCCCTTGATCGTGCGACCTTCCAGCAGCGCGAAGACGACATTGGTATTGCCGGCGTCGATAGCGAGCAGCATGCTCTTTCAGTTCCTCATACGAGCAGGACGTCACCCGCGTGGATCGTCCGGATCGATCCGTCAAGCAGGGCGAGGCGGAGGTTTCCGTCCTCCGCCAGTCCCGCGAACGCACCTTCGACCGCGTCTTCACCGGGCGGAAGCACCCGAAGCGGGGTTCCCTGCGGGTGTGCCGCACTCTGCCAGCGACGCAGCAGCGGGGCAAGGCCGACCGAGCGCCAGCGCTGCAGTTCGGTGTCGAAGCTGGCTGCCAGCGCCTCGGCGAAGATATCGCGGCTGGGGGCCAGCTCGCCCAGCGCAGCGGTCCGGCGACCCGGGACTTCGGGCGCATGGACGAGGTTCACACCGATGCCGACGATGACCACGCCCGAAACCATCTCCAGCAGGATGCCCGCGACCTTGGCTTCGTGAAGCAGCAGGTCGTTCGGCCACTTGAGCATCAAGCCGGAACTGACGAAGCGGGACAGCGCCTCGTGAACCGCAAGGCCCGTCAGCAGCGCCAGCGTGGCAGGCGACGGGTCGCCCGGCGCGATGCGCACCACGGTCGAGCCCATGAAATTGCCCGCACCGTCATCCCAGACGCGGCCAAGACGCCCCCTGCCCGCATTCTGCCGGTCCGCAACGAGCCAGCGGCCCTCTGGCAGGTATTCACCGCCGGAGAGCCGCTGCGCGAGATCCTGATTCGTGGACCCCGTTTCTGCTACGATTTCGATCAAAGCGTGTGGAACAGCGCGGTCGCGGCAGTGTCCGTCAGGCCCTGCAGCCATCCGCTCAGCAGATAGCCCAGCGGCGAGATGAACAGGCAGGTCACGACCAGGATCGCCTTGTGCCACACGTCGCTCTTCCACTTGATGGCATCGACCGGCTCATCGAAGTAGATCACCTTGACGACCTTCAGGTAGTAGAACGCGCCGATCACCGAGGCCGCGAAGCCGATCGCCGCGAGCGGCATCATGTTCGCATCGACGGCAGCCTTGAACACCAGGAACTTGCCCCAGAAGCCGAACATCGGCGGGATACCGGCAAGGCTGAACATCACGAATGCCAGCGCAGCGGCAAGACCCGGACGGGTGCGCGAGAGGCCCGCGTACTGGCCGATTTCCTCGACGTTGTCGCCGTTCTCGTCCCGCAGCATCAGCACGGTGACGAAGCCCGCAACGGTCATCGCGACATAGATCACGAGGTAGAACAGCATCGCCGAAGCACCCTGCGGGTTCGCCGCAGCGAGGCCCACGAGGATGAAGCCGACGTTGTTGATCGACGAATAGGCCATCAGGCGCTTGATGTTCTTCTGACCGATCGCACCCAGCGCACCAACCACGATCGAGGCGAGCGCCACGAAGACGATGATCTGGCGCCATGCGTCCGACTGGTCGCCGAAGGCATCGAGCATCACGCGCATGGTCAGGCCGATGGCCGCGACCTTGCCCGAAGTGGCGAAGAACTTCGTCACCGGGGTCGGCGCGCCTTCGTAGACGTCCGGCGTCCACATGTGGAACGGCACGGCGCTGATCTTGAAGGCAAGCCCCGCCAGCATGAACACGATGCCGAACAGCGCGCCGTTGGACAGGCCACCGGCCAGCGCGGCGTTGATGCCCGCAAACGAGGTGGTGCCGGTGAAGCCGTAAGTCAGGCTCATGCCGAACAGCAGGATGCCCGAGGCCAGCGCGCCCAGCACGAAGTACTTGAGGCCCGCTTCCGCCGAGCGTCCGTCGGTCCGCACGAAGGCGGCCAGCACGTAGGCGGCCAGCGAGTTCATTTCGAGGCCGATGTACAGCGCCAGCAGATCGCCCGCCGACACCATCATGCCGCTGCCGACCGCCGCGAAGATCACGAGGATCGGGAACTCGGCCCGCATCGCGCCGAGGCGCTCGAAGAAGGCAGGCGCGACGACGAGCGTGGCGGCGGCCGAAAGGTAGATCAGGATCTTGCCGAAGGCCGAGAAGGCATCGGCGTGAACCTGGCCGAAGAACGCGGAGTAGTCCGGACCCATGTGCCCGCCGCACAGCGCGGGGGCAACGAGGAATGCGGCCCCGACCAGCGCCGTGACGGCAAGGATCGAGATCAGGCGGCTTGCCTTGTCACCGCCCCAGGCGGCGATCAGAAGCAGGATCAGACCTGCAATGCTCAGCGTTTCTTCCGGCGCGATCAGGCGCAGGGAGTGCGACCAGTCCATCAGTGTGACCCCCCATGCGCAGCGGCTTCTTCGTGCGCAGGCTTAGCTTTTCCAGGTGTAGGCGCGCTGTCGCCGGCCGGCTTGGCACGGGCGAGGCGCGCGTCGAGCGCGGCGATGTCGGCACGCATCGGAGCGATGAAGCTCTCGGGATACACACCCATCCACAGCGCGGCGAGCGCGAGCGGGATGACCATCGCCAGTTCGCGGGCGTCGAGGTCGGGCATCGCGGCAGCATCGGCGTTCTTCTGCTCGCCGAACACGACCCGGCGGTAGAGGTACAGCATGTAGGCCGCGCCCAGGATGATGCCGGTGGTGCAGATCAGCGCCGTCCAGGTCGAGACCTGATAGATGCCGCCGAGGCTCAGGAATTCGCCGACGAACCCGCTGGTGCCCGGCAGGCCGATCGAGGCCATCGTGAACAGCAGAAAGAACACGGCGTAACGCGGCATGTTGATCGCGAGGCCGCCGTAACGGCTGATCTCGCGGGTGTGCAGGCGATCATAGATGACGCCGACGCACAGGAACAGCGCGCCTGCGACCAGACCGTGGCTGAGCATCACCAGCATCGAGCCTTCGAGGCCCTGCACGTTGAAGGCGAACAGGCCGATGGTGACGATCGCCATGTGCGCGACCGACGAATAGGCGATCAGCTTCTTCATGTCGCTCTGCACCAGCGCAATCAGCGAGGTGATGACGACGGCGGCCATCGACAGGCCCCACACCAGAGGTCCGAAATAGACCGAGGCTTCGGGGAACATCGGCAGCGAGAAGCGGATGAAGCCGTAGCCGCCCATCTTCAGCAGCACGCCCGCCAGGATGACCGAGCCGCCCGTCGGCGCCTGAACGTGCGCGGCGGGAAGCCAGGTGTGGACCGGCCACATCGGCATCTTCACCGCGAAGCTGGCGAAGAAGGCGAGCCACAGCCAGGTCTGGACATGCGGGTCGAAGTCGTAGGCCATCAGCGTCGGGATGTCGCTGGTCCCGGCCGTGTGGACCATCCACAGCATCGCGACGAGCATCAGCACCGAGCCGAGCAGCGTGTAGAGGAAGAACTTGTACGAAGCGTAGATGCGGTCCGCACCGCCCCAGATGCCGATGATGAGATACATCGGGATCAGACCGGCTTCGAAGAACATGTAGAACAGGTACATGTCCTGCGCCATGAACACGCCGAGCATGAACACTTCGACGAGCAGGAAGGCGGCCATGTATTCGCCCACGCGCTTCTCGATCGAGCGGCTCGCGCCGATGCAGATCGGCATGAGGAAGACCGAGAGCATGATGAGCAGCAGGGCGATGCCATCGATGCCGAGGGCGTAAGAGAAGCCCGAGAAGATGTTCAGGCGCTCGGTGAACTGCCACTGGGCGCCGCCCACGTCGAAGTTCATCCACAGGGCGATGCCGAGGACGAGATCGACGAGGGTTGCGAGCAGCGCGACGGTGCGCGCCGCTTTCGCTTCGAGGAAGAGGCATGCCAGTGCGCCGAGGAGCGGCACCAGCAGCATCAGGCTGAGGATCGGAAAACCAGTCATCATCTTATCCCGCGATCACCCAGCTGATGGCGCCGACAAGGCCCAGCAGCATGACAAGAGCGTAGCTGTAGAGATAGCCCGATTGGACTTTCTGCGCGTAAGTCGAACCCCTGGCGACGACAGCCGCCGCACCGTCGGGACCGAAGCGATCGATCACGCCGATGTCGAGCACCTTCCAGAACACGCCGCCCAGCCAGAAGGCAGGCTTGACGAAGATCGTGTTGTAGAGCTCGTCGAACATCCACTTGCGGTAGACGAAGGTGTGGACCGGGCCGAGTTGGTCGGCGACCGCCTTCGGGAACGCGGTGTTCTTGATGTAGCCGTACCAGGCGGTGACGAAGCCGATGGCCATGACCGTGAACGGCGCCCACTTCACCCACATCGGAACGCCGTGCATGGCGTGGATCAGGTGCTCGTGGAAGACCAGCGCGCCCTTCCAGAACTCGCCCTCGCCTTCGGAGACGAAGGCATGGTTGAAGACGAAACCGGCAGCTACAGCGCCGACCGACAGGATCAGCAGCGGCAGCAGCATCACCAGCGGGCTTTCGTGCGGGTGATAGCCACCCGTGCCGTCGCCATGGTCGCCATAGTCCGGACCGCGCATGCCGAGTTCGGCAGGTGCGTGGGCGTGGTCATCATGCGCCGCATCATGAGCGTGGTCATCGTGACCGTGCGCGTCGTGGGCATGATCGTCATGACCGTGGCCATGGGCGTCATGCACAGCGTGCTGGACGTGCTCCGACTGGTTCCAGCGCGGCTTGCCGAAGAAGGTCAGGAAGACCAGGCGCCACGAATAGAAGCTCGTCATGAGCGCGGCGAAAATGCCCATCCAGAAGGCGAACGTGCCGACCTGGCTGCCCGAACCGAAGGCCGCTTCGAGGATCGCGTCCTTCGAGTAGAAGCCCGCGAAGCCGATCACGCCGGCAATGCCGACACCGGTGATGGCCAGCGTACCCGCCGTCATCGTCCAGAAGGTGATCGGGATCTTCTTACGCAGACCGCCGTAGAAACGCATGTCCTGCTCGTGGTGCATCGCGTGGATGACCGAACCGGCGCAGAGGAACAGCAGGGCCTTGAAGAAGGCGTGCGTGAACAGGTGGAACATGGCCGCACCGAACGCGCCCGAACCGGCCGCGAAGAACATGTAGCCCAGCTGCGAACAGGTCGAATAGGCGATGACGCGCTTGATGTCCCACTGCGTGCAGCCGATCGTGGCGGCGAAGAAGCAGGTGCAGGCACCGATCACGGCGACGACGTGCATCGCGGTCTCGCTCTGCTCGAACATCGGCGAGAGACGGCAGACCATGAAGACGCCCGCGGTGACCATGGTGGCCGCGTGGATCAGCGCCGACACCGGGGTCGGGCCTTCCATCGCGTCGGGAAGCCAGGTGTGCAGGCCAAGCTGCGCCGACTTGCCCATCGCGCCCACGAACAGCAGCAGGCACAGCACCGTCATGGTGTCGAACCGGTGGCCGAGGAAGCCGATGGTGGAACCGGCCATCGTCGGCGCGGCGTGCAGGATCTCGGGGATCGAGACCGTGCCGAACACCAGATAGGTGCCGAAGATGCCGAGCATGAAGCCAAGGTCGCCCACGCGGTTGACCACGAAGGCCTTGATCGCGGCGGCGCCGGCCGAAGGCTTGCGGAACCAGAAGCCGATCAGGAGGTACGAGGCAAGGCCCACGCCTTCCCAACCGAAGAACATCTGCACCAGGTTGTCCGCCGTCACCAGCATGAGCATGGCGAAAGTGAACAGCGAGAGGTACGCGAAGAAGCGCGGCTGATCCGGCTCCTCGCTCATGTAGCCCCAAGAATAGAGGTGCACGAGCGCCGAGACCGAGGTGATGACCACGAGCATGACGGCGGTGAGCGTATCCACGCGCAGCGCCCAGTCGAAGGTCATCGTGCCCGAGGCCACCCACTTCAGGACCGGGAAGACGCTGGCTTCAGCGCTGCCGGTCAGGAAGGCAATGAAGATCGGCCAGGACAGGCCGCAGGCGATGAACAGCGCGCCGGTCGTCAGCACCTTGGGCACGACGAAGCCGAGCGACTTGTTCGCGAACCCGGCAAGGATCGACGCCAGCAGCGGCAGGAAGACGATGAGGTAGATCGACACGGACTTACCCCTTCATCCGGTTGACGTCGTCGACGGCGATGGTGCCGCGGCCACGGAAGTAGATCACGAGGATAGCAAGCCCCACTGCGGCCTCGCCCGCAGCCACCGTCAGCACGAACATGGCGAAGATCTGGCCAGTCAGGTCGTGCAGGAAGGCGCTGAACGCGACGAGGTTGATGTTCACCGCAAGCAGGATCAGTTCGATCGACATCAGGATGACGATGATGTTCTTGCGGTTGATGAAGATGCCGAGGACGCCGAGCACGAAGAGGATCGAGCTCACGACCACGTAATGTTCGACGCCGATCACAGCGAGACCCCCTTGCCGATTTCAGGCTTGACGTTGACCGTCGCGTCCTGCGGACGGCGCTGGTTCTGCTTGCTGATCTTCTGGCCGCGCGTGTCGTTACGCTGGCGATGGGTCAGCACGATGGCACCGATCATGGCGACGAGCAGGATGACGCCCGCTGCCTCGAACAGGAACAGGTAGCGGCTGTAGAGCAGTCCGCCGATCGCCTCGATGTTCGAGAGACCCGCAGCCGTTGCAGCAGTACCATCCGGCGTGCCCAGTTCCAGGTTACCGGCGCGGTAGGCACCGATGCCCAGCACGATCTCGGCCAGCAGCACGATGGCCACCAGCGCCCCGAACGGGAAGTAGCGGACGAAACCGGCGCGCAGTTCGGCGAAGTCGATGTCGAGCATCATGACGACGAACAGGAACAGCACCGCGACCGCACCGACGTAGACGATGACCAGCAGCGCCGCGATGAACTCGGCGCCGGTCAGCACCATCAGGCCGGCGGCGTTGAAGAACGCCAGGATCAGCCAGAGCACCGAATGCACCGGGTTGCGCGAGAGGATGGTGATGGCGCCGGAGGCCACCGTCATCACCGCGAAGAGGTAGAAGGCGATAATATGGATCATGGGAAGCCCGTTTCCTTGCGCGCGCCGGTTAACGGTACGGCGCGTCGGCTTCAAGGTTCGCGGCGATAGCACGCTCCCACTTGTCCCCGTTCGCCAGCAGCTTGGCCTTGTCGTAGAGCAGTTCTTCGCGCGTTTCGGTCGCGTATTCGAAGTTCGGCCCTTCGACGATGGCATCGACCGGGCAGGCTTCCTGGCAGAAGCCGCAGTAGATGCACTTGGTCATGTCGATGTCGTAGCGCGTGGTGCGGCGCGAACCGTCGACGCGGGGCGCCGCCTCGATGGTGATCGCCTGCGCCGGACAGATCGCTTCGCACAGCTTGCAGGCGATGCAGCGTTCCTCGCCGTTGGGATAACGGCGCAGGGCGTGCTCACCACGGAAGCGGGGCGAAAGCGGGTTCTTCTCGAACGGGTAGTTGATCGTCGCCTTGGGCTTGAAGAAATACTTCAAGGTCAGCCAGTGCGCCTTCACGAACTCCCAGAGCGTGAAGCTCTTGATGAGGTATGCGACGGTCATGCGAAGTGTCCGGTAGCCATGAGGTAGCCGCTGACGATCACGACGAAAGCGAGCGAAACGGGGAGGAAGACCTTCCAGCCCAGGCGCATCAGCTGGTCGTAACGGTAACGGGGCACCGTCGCCTTGACCCAGCTGAATACGAAGAAGAAGAAGAAGATCTTGAGCAGGAACCACACGAAGCCCGGGATCAGGTACAGAACCGGGATATCGAGCGGCGGCAGCCAGCCACCCCAGAACAGCGTCGCGTTGAGCGCGCACATCAGGAGCACGTTGGCATATTCACCCAGCCAGTAGGCGGCGAAGGCCATCGACGAATATTCGGTCTGGTAACCGGCGACGAGTTCGGATTCCGCTTCGGTAAGATCGAACGGCGCGCGCTGCGTTTCCGCAAGGCTCGACACCAGGAACATCACCCACATCGGGAACAGCAGCGGGTTCGCGACGAAGCCGTTGATGATGCCGAGGACGTGGCCCTTCTGCGCGAGGACGATGCCGTTCATGTTGAACGTGCCCGCCCACAGGACGACGCAGATCAGGATGAAGCCGATCGAGACTTCGTAGGAGATCATCTGCGCCGAAGCGCGCATCGCCGAGAAGAACGGGTACTTCGAGTTCGAAGCCCAGCCCGCCATGATCGTGCCGTAGACGCCCAGCGAGCTGATCGCGAGGACATAGAGCAGGCCGATGTTGATGTTGGCCAGGATCGCGTTCGAATTGAACGGGATCACCGCCCAGGCCATCAGCGCCACGGTGAAGGTCACGACCGGCGCGATCAGGAAGATGCCCTTGTTCGCGGCCGAAGGGATGATGGTTTCCTGCAGGAAGACCTTCAGGCCATCCGCGAAGGACTGCAGCAGACCGAACGGGCCGACCACGTTGGGACCACGGCGCAGCGCCATGGCGGCCCAGATCTTGCGGTCGACGTAGATGATCATCGCGACGGCCAGCATCAGCGGCAGCGCGATCAGCAGGATGCCGCAGATCGTCGAGAGCAGCCATGCCCCCTCGAAAGGCATCCCGAGGGACTGGAAGAACGAAGTCATTCCGCGGCCTCCGCGAACTCTTCACCGTGCAGCAGCTCGGCCGAGCAACGCTGCATCGTCGCGCTGGCGCGCGCGATCGGGTTGGTCATGTAGAAGTCCTTGATCGGATAGGCGATCGCGCCCGAAGCCGAACCGCCACCCGCCGGGAGCGCAGCGCCGTAGTCGGCCAGACCCTCGACGCCGAGCGCCGGGACCGAGGCGACCATGGCGGCGCGAAGCTGGTCGAAGCTGTCGAAGCCAACCGAGACGCCGAAGGCGTCGGCCAGTGCGCGCAGGATCGTCCAGTCCTCACGCGCGTCGCCGGGCGCGAAGACGGCCTTGTCGGCGAACTGCACGCGGCCTTCGGTGTTGACGTAAGTGCCGGCCTTCTCCGTGTAGGCCGAGGCGGGCAGGATCACGTCGGCAGCGTGCGCCGCCTTGTCACCGTGGTGACCGATGTAGACGATCATCGAGTCTGCGAACCTGGTGTAGTCCACTTCGTCGGCGCCGAGCGAGATCAGCACCTTGGGCTTGGCGGCGGCGAGGTCGGCGATGCCGCCCTTCTGCGCGTAGCCCAGCATCAGGCCGCCCATGCGCGAAGCGGCCATGTGCAGGACGTTGAAGCCGTTCCAGGCGGTGCCGTCTTCCAGAGTGCGGACAAGGTTGAACTGGCCTGCAAGAGCAAGGCCGGCTTCCAGACCGCCACGGCCGAGAGCCGCGCCGCCCAGGATCACCGCCGGGCGCTTGGCGCCCGAAAGCGCCTCCGCGACGTGGCCCGGCAGGTTGCCGATCAGCGAGAGGTCTTCGCCGAGGAACTCGCCGCCGAAGGTGGTTTCCCACTCGGGACCGATCAGGAACACCTTGGCGCCGCGCTTCACGGCCTTGCGCAGACGGACGTTGACCGTCGGCGCTTCCCAGCGAACCATCGAGCCGACGATCAGGATGGCATCGGCCGTCTCGATGTCGTTGAAGGTGGTGTTGAAGTTGACGGCGGCCAGGCTCGACGTATCGTAGTCCATGCCGGTCTGGCGACCTTCGAGGAGGGTCGAGCCGAGCGCACCGACGAGCGCCTTGGCGGCGAACATCGTCTCGCAATCGACCATGTCGCCCGCGACAGCCGCGATCGAGGCGCCGGGGTTCAGGGTCGACAGCGCGGCGAAAGCCTCGTTCCAGGTGGCCTGGACCAGCTTGCCGTCACGGCGCAGGAACGGCTTGTCGAGGCGGCGCTTGGTCAGGCCGTCGACCTGGAAGCGCGCCTTGTCGCTCAGCCATTCCTCGTTCACGTCGTCGTTGTTGCGCGGAAGTGCGCGGAGCACTTCGCGGCCGCGCGCGTCGATGCGGATGTTGGCGCCGGTCGCGTCCGAAACGTCGATCGAGAGCGTCTTCTTCAGCTCCCACGGACGCGCTTCGAACGCATAAGGACGGCTGGTGAGCGCGCCGACCGGGCAGAGGTCGATCACGTTGGCCGACATCTCGTGATGCGCGGCCTCCTCCAGATACGTGGTGATCTGCATCGTCTCGCCGCGATAGAGCGCGCCGATCTCGTCCACGCCGGCGATCTCTTCCGAGAAGCGCACGCAGCGGGTGCAGTGGATGCAGCGCGTCATCGTGGTCTTGATGAGCGGGCCCATGTACTTCTCGGTCACCGCGCGCTTGTGCTCGTGATACCGCGAACCGCCGCGACCGTAGGCGACCGACTGGTCCTGCAGGTCGCACTCGCCGCCCTGATCGCAGATCGGGCAGTCGAGCGGGTGGTTGATGAGAAGGAATTCCATCACCCCTTCCCGCGCCTTCTTGACCATTTCGGAGTCCGTGCGGATCTCCTGGCCTTCGGTGGCGGGAAGCGCGCAGCTTGCCTGCGGCTTGGGCGGTCCGGGCTTCACTTCGACCAGGCACATGCGGCAGTTGCCGGCGATGCTCAGGCGCTCGTGATAGCAGAAGCGCGGGATTTCCTTGCCGGCGAGTTCGGCGGCCTGCAGCACGGTGGCGCCTGCAGGAACGTCGATCTCGACGCCGTCTACTTTTACCTTAGGCATTATTCTGCAGCCTCTTGCAGCGAGCCGTGGCGCGCTTCGATACGGCGCTCGATCTCGGGACGGAAGTGCTTGATGAGGCCCTGGATCGGCCACGCGGCTGCGTCGCCGAGCGCGCAGATGGTGTGGCCTTCGACCTGCTTGGTGACCTGCTGGAGCATGTCGATTTCCTCGACATGCGCGTCGCCGGTGCGCAGGCGTTCCATCACGCGCCACATCCAGCCGGTGCCTTCACGGCACGGCGTGCACTGGCCGCAGCTCTCATGCTTGTAGAAGTACGAGAGGCGCGAAATGGCGCGGACGATGTCCGTGGATTTGTCCATGACGATGACGGCGGCGGTGCCGAGGCCCGAGCCGACCGCCTTGAGGCCGTCGAAGTCCATCGGCGCGTCCCAGATGTCGGCCGAGGGCACCAGCGGCACCGACGAACCGCCGGGGATCACCGCCAGCAGGTTGTCGCGGCCGCCGCGAATACCACCGCAGTGACGCTCGATCAGTTCGCTGAACGGGATCGACATCTCTTCCTCGACCACGCAGGGACGGTTCACGTGCCCGCTGATCTGGAAGAGCTTGGTGCCCTTGTTGTTCTCGCGCCCGAAGGAAGAGAACCACGAGGCGCCGCGACGCAGGATGGTCGGAGCCACCGCGATCGATTCCACGTTGTTCACCGTGGTCGGGCAGCCGTAGAGGCCCGCGCCGGCCGGGAACGGCGGCTTCAGGCGGGGCTGGCCCTTCTTGCCTTCGAGGCTTTCGATCATCGCGGTTTCTTCGCCGCAGATGTAGGCGCCGGCACCGCGATGGACGAAGACGTCGAAGTCGTAGCCCGAACCCGCCGCGTTCTTGCCCAGCAGGCCCGCCGCATAGGCTTCCTCACGCGCGGCGAAGAGCACTTCGGCCTCGCGGATGTATTCGCCGCGGATGTAGATGTAGGCTGCCCGCGCACCCATCGCGAAACCGGCCACCAGAGCGCCTTCGAACAGCAGGTGCGGATCGTGGCGCATGATCTCGCGGTCCTTGCACGAACCCGGTTCGGATTCGTCCGCGTTGATGACCAGGAAGCTGGGCTTGGGGTTGCCGTTCTGGTCGAGCGGCGGCTGCTTGGGCATGAAGGACCACTTCATGCCGGTGGGGAAGCCCGCACCGCCGCGACCGCGCAGACCCGATGCCTTCATCTCGTCGATGATGGCGTCACGTCCGCGCGCGATCAGGTCCTTGGTGTTGTCCCAGGCGCCGCGCGCCTGCGCTTCCTTCAGGTTCCACGGCTGGAAGCCGTAGAGGTTGGTGAAGATGCGATCCTTATCGAGGAGAGCCATTACCACTCGCTCCGATAGTCATGGTTTTCGGTCATCATGGCGACGAGGTTGGTCGGCTCACCCACCGGTTCCACGGTGTGACGGGCCGGGTCCTGCGTGCCCGCCTTCGGCGTCTCGCCGCGCGCCAGTGCGTCGAGCACGGCGTTCAGGCGGTCCGAGGTCAGGTCCTCGTAGTTGTCGTCGTTGATCTGGACCATCGGGGCCGAGGCGCAGTTGCCCATGCACTCGACTTCGGTGAACGACCAGAGGCCGTCTGCCGAGATGTGGCCCTTCTTCATGCCGCGCGACTTGCAGGTCGCCAGCAGATCGTCCGAACCGCGCAGCATGCACGGGGTGGTGCCGCAGACCTGCACGTGGAAGCGGCCGATCGGCGCGATGTTGTACATCGTGTAAAACGAGGCGACCTCGACCACGCGGATGATCGGCATGTCGAGCTCAGCCGCGACATATTCCATCACCGGGATCGGCAGCCAGCCCTGCGTGTTCTCTTCGGCGCCGACCTGGCGCTGGGCAAGGTCGAGCAGCGGCATCACCGCCGAGCGCTGACGCCCTTCGGGATAGCGCGCGACGATGTCCTTGGCCTTGGCGGCGTTCGCCTCGGTCCAGGCAAAATTACCCCAACGGGCCCGCAATTCGGGCGTATCGGGTTCGATATAGCGGTCAGCCATGCTTACCTCTGCGCTTCAGCCACTGATCCTGGCCGAAAAAGAAAATCTCGAAGCCGCCGATGGCAGTCGCCAGCATGGCGATCATCGGCGAGGGAGCGATCCCGAGCCAAAGAACGACGAAGTAGAGCCCGACGAGGAACAGACCCGTGAGGGTCGCCCAGATGCGGATCATTTCTACAGTGTTGAACTTCGTCACAGGTCCCACCCCTTTGCGATCATCAACGAATGAATTCGACGCGCGAACACTTGTCGCCTTCGAAGCTGTAGACCGCGATCACGTCGAACGGGTCCACGAGTTCCGAACCGTCGCTCGCAGGGCCGCGCGTCACGTGCTCGCGCATCAGCACGTAAGCGCCGATCTGCGAGGCTTCGACGATCTCGGCCTTGTTCTGCGGCCACTTGGCGAAAGCGGCGGCGAGGCCCGAGCGGGTGCCTTCCTTGCCTTCGCGCACTACGGCGCCACGATAGTTCGCTTCGCAGGCATCATCGGTCATGTACGAAACGTACGTGTCCACGTCCTGCGCGTTGTAGGCCGCGATCATGGCCTTTGCGGTGTCCAGGTTGCTCAACGGTCGCACTCCCCGAACACGATATCCATGGCGCCCAGGATCGCCGTGGCGTCAGGCAGCATGTGACCCTTGGACATGAAGTCCATCGCTTGCAGGTGACTGAACGCGGTCGGGCGGATCTTGCAGCGGTAAGGCTTGTTGGAGCCGTCCGAGACGAGATAGACGCCGAATTCACCCTTTGGGCTTTCGGTCGCGACGTAGACTTCGCCCGCCGGGACGTGGAAGCCTTCGGTGTAGAGCTTGAAGTGATGGATCAGCGATTCCATCGAGCTCTTCATCTCGGCGCGCTTGGGCGGAACCACCTTGCGGTCGGTGGAGGCCACCGGACCTTCGGGCATCTCGCGCAGGCACTGCTTCATGATGCGGGCCGACTGGCGCACTTCCTCAGCGCGGCACATGAAGCGGTCGTAGCAGTCGCCGCTGGTGCCGACGGGAACCTCGAAGTCCATGCGGTCATAGACGTCGTAGGGCTGCGCCTTGCGGATATCCCAGGCGATGCCCGAACCGCGGATCATCGGGCCGGAGAAGCCCCATGCCAGCGCGTCTTCCTTCGATACCGTGGCGATATCGACGTTGCGCTGCTTGAAGATGCGGTTGTCGGCGACGAGGCTCAGTGCATCCTCGAACAGTTCCGGCAGGCGCGTGTCGAGCCAGTCGGCGATGTCGGTCAGCAGCTTGAGCGGCACGTCCTGATGCACGCCGCCGGGACGGAACCAGGCCGAGTGCATGCGGGCGCCCGAGGCGCGCTCGAAGAAGTTGAGGCAATCCTCGCGGATTTCGAACAGCCACAGGTTCGGCGTCATCGCGCCGATGTCCATGATGTGCGAACCCATGTTCATCATGTGGTTGCAGATGCGGGTCAGCTCGGCGAACAGCACGCGAAGGTACTGGGCGCGCAGCGGAACCTCAAGGTTCAGCAGCTTCTCGATCGCGAGCACATAGGAGTGCTCCATGCCGAGCGGCGAGCAGTAGTCCAGGCGGTCGAAGTACGGCAGCGCCTGGAGGTAGGTCTTGTGCTCGATCAGCTTCTCAGTGCCGCGATGGAGCAGGCCGACGTGCGGATCGATCCGCTCGATGATCTCTCCGTCCAGCTCCATGACCATGCGCAGAACGCCGTGGGCCGCCGGGTGCTGGGGACCGAAGTTGATCGTGTAGTTGGTGATGACCTCGTCGCCGGTGGTGGGCGACTGTTCAAGCAGCATGCTCACTTGGCGTCTCCCTTGTCCGGACGGCTTTCGGTTTCCTTGGGCGCCTCAGGGGCCTTCCCGTCTTCGGTCTTGGCCGGAGCGGGCGCGGATTCCTTTTCGGCGGCCTTTTCGTTCGCCTTGTCACCGGCGCCGGTATCGGCCTTGCTCTCGGTCGCCTTGGGCGTCGGAGCGGCGGCCGGGGCTGCGGGCGCAGGCGCCTTCTCGTCACCCGGCAGGATGTAGTCGGCGCCTTCCCACGGGCTCATGAAGTCGAACTGGCGCAGATCCTGCGCGAGGCTGACCGGCTCGTACACAACGCGCTTGTCCTCTTCGGAATAGCGCAGTTCCTGGTAGCCGGTGAGCGGGAAGTCCTTGCGGAACGGGTGACCCTCGAAACCGTAGTCGGTGAGGATGCGGCGCAGGTCCTTGTTGCCGGCGAAGATCACGCCGTACATGTCGAACACTTCGCGTTCCAGCCAGCCGGCGTTCGGCCACAGCGTGGTGATCGTAGGGACCGGGGTGTGCTCAGCCGCCGTCACCTTCGCCATGATGCGATGGTTCTTCGTGACCGAGAGCAGCATGTAGACGACTTCGAAACGCTCAGGACGCGACGGATAGTCGACGCCGGCGATTTCCATCATCTGCTGATATTCGTGATCGTCGCGCAGGATGCGCAGCGCGTTCTCGATCTCGTCACGCGCGATGGTGAGCACGATCTCGCCATGCTCCTCCTTCGCGGAGACGAGCTTGGGGCCCAGCGCGGCGACGAGAGCGTCGAGGACGCCCTCGTTCGAGGCGATCTTCGGAGCGGAATGCAGAACGGGCATCTGGCCTTACCTCTCGACGGTGCCCACGCGGCGGATCTTCCGCTGCAGCTGCATCACGCCATATAGCAGCGCTTCGGCAGTCGGCGGGCAACCCGGCACGTAGATGTCGACGGGCACGATGCGGTCGCAGCCGCGCACCACCGAGTAGCTGTAGTGATAGTAGCCGCCGCCGTTGGCGCAGCTGCCCATCGAGATGACGTACTTCGGCTCCGACATCTGGTCGTAGACCTTGCGGAGCGCCGGGGCCATCTTGTTGCAGAGCGTGCCTGCCACGATCATCACGTCCGACTGGCGCGGAGAGGCGCGCGGCGCGGCGCCGAAGCGCTCCATGTCGTAGCGGGGCATGTTGACGTGAATCATCTCGACCGCGCAGCATGCGAGGCCGAAGGTCATCCACCACAGCGAACCCGTGCGGGCCCACTGGAACAGTTCCTCGGTCGAGGTGACCAGGAAGCCCTTGTCGGACACTTCCTGATTGAGATCCTTGAAGAACGACTGGTCGGGCGCGGTGATCGCGCCGCCGACCGGCGACATCGGGGCCAGAGGCTGGCCCGCCGAGTTAACGAGCGTGCTCATTCCCAGTCCAAAGCTCCCTTTTTCCATGCATAGGCGAGGCCGATGGCCAGTTCGCCCAGGAATACCATCATCGTCGCCCAGCCGGCCCAGCCCGTCAGCTTGAGCGACACGGCCCAGGGGAACAGGAAGGCAGCTTCGAGATCGAAGATGATGAAGAGGATCGCCACCAGGTAGAATCGCACGTCGAACTGGCTGCGCGGATCTTCGAAGGCGGGGAAGCCGCACTCATATTCGCTGTTCTTGTCTGCGCTGGGCTGGTGCGTGCCGGTCAGCCGGGCAACGCCCAGCGGAAGGAACACGATCACGGACGAAAGCCCAAGCGCGATCACCAGGAAGATGAGGATCGGCAGGTATTGCGACAGATCGGTCAATGTTCTTGCCTCTTACCGCGAATGCGACGTTGGCGGACTCGAATATGTCATGGTGAGCCCGTCAAGTTGGCGCGTCCTTAGGCCAGCCTACCGCGCCTCGCAAGGGTATCCCGGCACAATAATCCGCCATTCGCATTGCATTGCAACACGACAAAGTGTCCAATCCCGCAGTTTCCCGGCGCTTGCCCACCCCGAGGCGCCTGACGCAATCGTCAAGTCGCTTCGCGCAACCGGTTTATTGCGAATTGTTCGCGAAACGCGGCCGACATATCTTGGCAATCAGGCAAGGCTTCCCATCTCCTGGCCATCGTCCGAACGAAACCGGCGGGACGGTGTAGAGGCGGCTCGTACTGTCGCATCATTGCAATTGACGCAGCGCAACATTATCCCGTTCGTCAACTAGAACAGTCATCAGTGTGAAAGGTATGCCAATGGCCCAGATTTCGGCTTCCGACCCGATCGTCATCCTCTCTTATGCGCGCACCCCCATGGGCGGTCTGCAGGGCGTGCTGGCGGACGTATCGGCGACCGACCTCGGCGCGACCGCGGTGAAGGCCGCCGTCGAGCGTGCAGGCGTCGCTGGCGAGGACATCGAGCGAATCTACATGGGCTGCGTGCTGCCTGCCGGTCTCGGCCAGGCCCCTGCCCGCCAGGCCGCGCTGAAGGCCGGCCTGCCCAAGTCGGTGCAGGCGACGACCGTCAACAAGGTCTGCGGCTCGGGCATGCAGACCGTCATCATGGGCGCCGAGGCGCTGGCCGCCGGTTCGCTCGACGTGGTGATCGCGGGCGGCATGGAATCGATGACCAACGCCCCGTATCTTTCGAAGAAGCACCGTTCGGGCGCACGCGCCGGTCATGACACGATCTACGACCACATGTTCCTCGACGGTCTGGAAGACGCCTACGAAGGCGGCTCGATGGGCTCGTTCGCGCAAGTCACCGCCGACGAATACCAGCTGACCCGCGAGAACCAGGACGATTACTCGATCGAGTCGCTGCGCCGCGCGCAGGAAGCGATCACCTCGGGCGCCTTCGCCGCGGAGATCGTCCCCGTCACCGTGAAGACGCGCAAGGGCGAAGTCGTCGTCGATACGGACGAGCAGCCGCCCAAGGGCAACCCGGACAAGATCCGCACCCTGCGCGCCGCCTTCGCCAAGGACGGCACCATCACTGCCGCCAGCTCCAGCTCGATCTCGGACGGCGCGGCCGCCGTGGTGCTGACGCGCAAGAGCGTGGCCGATGCCAAGGGCCTGACGCCGGTGGCCACCGTCGTCGGCGTCGAGGCCCACGCACAGGAGCCGGCCAAGTTCACCACCGCCCCGGTCGGCGCGATCACCAAGCTGGTCGAGAAGGTTGGCTGGAACCTCGCCGACGTCGACCTGTTCGAAGTCAACGAAGCCTTCGCCTGCGTCGCCATGTTCGCGATGCACGACCTCGGCATCCCGCATGACAAGGTCAACATCCACGGCGGCGCCACCGCGCTCGGCCATCCGATCGGTGCTTCGGGCACGCGCATCATCGTGACGCTCATCAACGCGCTCAAGGAAAAGGGCCTCAAGAAGGGCGTCGCCAGCCTCTGCATCGGCGGCGGCGAAGCCACGGCGATCGCGGTCGAACTGGCCTGACGACAAGGAAATGCCCCCTGCCCGCAACCCGGGCAGGGGGCATTTCCTAACGCGCGGCGTGTCTTGTGGTGGGCGATCCGTGTCATCGTCATCCCCGCGAAGTCGGGAACCCCTCTCCTGACAGTTCCTGTTGCACCGGCATCAGCTGGGTCCCCGCCTTCGCGGGGATGACGAACGGTGTTTCAGTCAGACATGACCTCACTGCGGGAACAGAGTTAGGCCCGTGTTAACCAATCAACCCTAACAGCCATCAGGTTTCTGATGACTAGGGTTGCCGATGTTCGACGTTCTGCTGTGCATTCACGATCAGCATGACAGATGGTTTGTCCTGCTGGCAGCCGCGATCTGCGTCGTCTCCACCCTGTGCGCGGTGCAGCTGCTGCGTCATGCCCGTCACTTGTCGGGATCGGCTGCTCGCCATTGGATCGTGGGTGCGGGCAGCGCCATCGGCTTCGGCGTCTGGGCAACGCACTTCGTCGCGATGCTCGGCTACGGCCCGGGACTGGTCGTGGGATATCACGTTCCCGCTACCGTGATCTCGCTGCTCATCGCGGTGGTCATGACCTCGCTGTCGTTCGCGGTCTCCCTCGCCCTGCCGCATCGCAAGGGTTTCGCGCTTGCCGGCCTGCTCGCGGGCTCGGGCGTCATCGCGATGCACTACATCGGCATGTCCGCGATCGAGTTTCCCGCCGACATCCACTGGCGTCCCGCCTTCGTCGCGGTGTCGCTGCTCTTCGCGGTGCTGCCCGCCTGCCCCGCCCTCGCGCTTTCGGTCAAGGGGCGTTCGATTCCCAGCGCGCTGGCGGCTGCGGGCCTGCTGGCCCTCTCGATCGTGTTGCTGCACTTCACCGGCATGGCCGCGATGCAGTTGACGCCCGCGCCGCTCGACCTGCACGGCGGCACCCTGCTCTCCCCCGACAGCATGGCAGCCGCTATCAGCGCCGGATCGCTCGCCCTGCTCGCCATCAGCATCGCGGTCCTGAGCATCGCCCGCCGAGCCCGTCTGGTTCTCCATGCGACTGAGCGCGACATGAGCATTCTCGTCAAGGGCATCACCGACTGCGCCATCTACATGCTCGACCGCGACGGTCAGGTGGTCAACTGGAACGCGGGCGCACAGCGCCTGAAGGGCTACACTTCCGATGAAGCCGTCGGAATGCCGCTCGCCGCGTTCTACACGCCCGAAGATCAGGCCGACAACCTGCCCCGCCGCGCCGTCGCCGATGCCGCCAAGACAGGCAAGTTCAGCGGCGAGGGCTGGCGCGTCCGGCGCGACGGCACCCGCTTCTGGGCTCACGTCACCATCGAGAAGGTCGCCAACGAACTTGGCGAGCACATCGGCTTCGCCAAGATCACCCGGGACATGACGCGGTTCAAGGAAGACGAGGACCGCGTTCGTGAAATGACGGGCCACCTCGACGCGGCGCTGGCCAACATGCACCAGGGCCTGTGCCTGTTCGACGCGGACGGCCGCCTGCGCATTGCCAATCCGCGCTTCAACGCGATCTGGGGAATCGCCCCGGACACCTCCCTGTCAGGCATGAAGGCCGAAGCCGTCGCGGGCGCCGTTCTCGCCGCGCCCGCCGGGCGCTCGGCCTCGCGCGGGCGCCGCGATGACCTGCATCGCCATTTCACGCGCCCCGTCGCCGACATGGCCGCCGCGTCGGTCACCCTCGACCTCGGCGAAACCCTCGTCGTATCGATGACGAGCCGCGCGATGCCCGGCGGTGGGCGCGTCGTGACGTTCGACGACATCACCGAACGCCGCCGCTCCGAGGCGAAGATCGCGCACATGGCGATGCACGACAACCTGACCGGCCTGCCCAACCGCAACAGCTTCGCCCACTGGATCGACGCCGAACTGGAAGAGGCGCGCCACTTCGGGCACCAGCTTGCCGTAGTCATGATCGACCTCGACCGCTTCAAGGAAATCAACGACACCCGCGGGCATTCTGCGGGCGACGCCGCTCTGCAACATCTCGCCCAGCGCATGGTCGATGTGCTGGACGACGGCGAGATCGTCGCACGCCTTGGTGGCGACGAATTTGCCGCCGCCAAGCGCTTCCGCGACCGGAACGAACTCGATGTATTCCTGCGGCGCGTCGAAGAGTGCTTCGCGACTCCTTTCGGGACGGACGACAACGCCTTCCATCTCGGCGGCAGCATCGGCCTCGCGGTGTTTCCCGAGGACGGCTCCCGGCGCGAGCAACTGCTCAACAACGCCGACCTTGCCATGTACCGCGCCAAGGGCAGCGTCACCGAACGCATCGCCTTCTACGAGCCGGAAATGGACGAGACGGCGCGTGCCCGCCGCCAGATCGCCAATGACCTGCGCCATGCGGTCGATCGCGGCGAACTCACGGTGCTGTATCAGCCCCAGCATGAACTCGCGACCGGCAAGCTGTCCGGCTACGAGGCCCTGCTGCGCTGGCGCCACCCGACGCGTGGCCTTGTCTCACCGGTCGAATTCATCCCGATCGCGGAGGAGACCGGCGAGATTTTCCGCATCGGCGAATGGGTCATGCGCGAAGCCTGCCGCGAGGCGCGGTCCTGGCCGGATCACCTTAAGGTCGCCGTGAACCTCTCGCCCATCCAGTTGCTACAGAACGACTTCGTGGCGATCGTGCAGAACATCCTGATTGAGACCGGCCTGTCGCCGCGCCGCCTCGAACTGGAGATCACCGAGACCGCGATCATCGCCGACAAGCTGCGCGCCCTGCATTTCCTGCGCCAGATCAAGACGCTGGGGGTTAGCATCGCGATCGACGATTTCGGGACCGGCTATTCCTCGCTCGACACGCTGCACTCGTTCCCGTTCGACAAGATCAAGATCGACAAGTCGTTCGTGCTGCGATCACAGCAGAGCGTGGAGGCCTGCGCGATCATCAAGGCCGTCCTCGCGCTCGGCCACAGCCTCAACGTGCCGGTTCTGGCGGAAGGCGTGGAGACGATCGAGCAACTGGACCTGCTTCGGGAACAGGGCTGCGACGAGGCGCAGGGATTCTACTTCGGCAGGCCGGGCCTGTCCCCGAGCCTCATCGGCCAAGCGGCGGACAACCTGCAGGCCGGCTGAGAACCGAATCTCAGGGCTCCCCGGTGCCCCAAAGCTGCTCTTCGCGTACGAAGCCCTTGTGCCCGTCGGTGTCGAACGGACACCAGCCCTCCTTGCACTCGCCAAGCAGGCCGACCACGCCCGGCTCGACGCGCCAGAGCATGGCGGCCGCGCTGCTGCCCTTGGCGCGCATCTCGATCAGGCTGCCGTCCTTGACCATGGCCGCGCGCTGGCGGGACAGCAGGAGGTCGCGCATCCAGCCCTTCGAGCCCTCGGGGTCTTCCACCAGGCGCCACGGGCCTTCGCGGCGCAATACCTTCACCGGAAGATGTGGGCGGCGATAGACCCAGTCGATCCGGTACGAATCGCCCGGCCCTACGCGCAAGTTGGCGATCTCCGCATCGATCGAGGCCCAGTAAGGCACCTTGTCGTCATTGGCGGCGCGCGCGGGCTGCCCGGCCAGAAAGGCAAGGGCAACGAGAGGCAGAAGGAAGGCGGGACGGTTCATCGCGGCGATCTTACCGCGCGGCGCCGAGGCCCATCAAGGGTGCTTGACCACGCCCCTGTGGACGGCCTAGCCCATGTCCCGAAATGGACACCGCGCGCCCGCTCCCGCCCCGTCCCCGGGTGATCGTCACGCGGCGGCTTCTGCCGCAGGTGGAAGCACGCATGGCCGAGCTTTTCGACCTCGTCCCCAGCCCCGACGACAGACCGATGACACGGGCGCAACTGGAGGCGGCGATGCGCGATTGCGACGTGCTGGTGCCGACCGTCACCGACATGATCGACGCCGCGATGATCGCCGGAGCCGGAGAGCGCATCGCGATGATCGCCAGCTTCGGCGCGGGAACCGATCACATCGACCTCGCCGCCGCGCGCGCCCACCGCATTCTGGTGACCAATACGCCCGGCGTGTTCACCGACGACACCGCCGACCTGACGCTCGCGCTGATCATTCTCGTCTCACGGCGCTTCAGCGAGAATGCCAGGACCTTGCGCGAGGGGCGCTGGGAAGGTTGGGCACCTTCCTCGATGCTGGGCCATTCGCTCAGCGGCAAGACGCTGGGCGTCGTAGGCATGGGGCGGATCGGTCAGGCGGTGGCGCACCGGGCGCGGGCTTTCGGGCTGGAGATTCGCTACCACAACCGTCACCGCCTGCCCCCGGCGGTCGAGAACATGGTTTCGGCGCGATATGAGCCCGAACTCGACCGGCTCGTCGCCGAAGCCGACATCCTGACGCTCCATTGCCCGGCCGGACCGGAAACCGAGCACCTGATCGACGCGCGCCGGCTCGGACTGATGAAGCCGGGCGCGTGCATCGTGAACACGAGCCGCGGCCGCCTCATCGACGAGGAGGCACTGATCGCGGCGCTGTCCCACGACCGCATCGCCGCCGCTCTCGACGTATTCGAGCGCGAGCCGCAGGTCGATCCGCGTCTTCTGGCGATGCCCGGTCTCGTCGCCCTCCCCCACCTCGGCAGCGCTACGTACGAAGGGCGCGGCGCGGCGGGGCACAAGATCGTGACCAATATTCGGTCGTGGGTGGACGGCCATCGCCCGCCCGACATGGTGCTGCCCGACCTGATCTGAAATCGCAGGCACCGATCCACTTCGGGATCGCAACCCCTTGTCCCGAATTAGCTTCCTGATCTAACCCGGCGTAAAGGGTTCGGCCGCTATCGCGGGATCGAATCTCTTGAGGAATGACCGCGCGATGTTCAGGCGTTCGACAATGGCTGCTCGTCTGCTGCTACCTGCGGCGCTCGCCGCGCTGGCGCCGACGGCCGCCTTCGCGCAGGACGGGCGGCTCGACGTCGCGGACGGCGGCGACACCGCGTGGCTTCTTGCGGCCTCGGTTCTGGCGCTGTTGGTGCTGCCGGGCGTCGCACTGCTTTATGCGGGACAGGTCCGGGCGAAGAACGTGCTGTCCATCCTGATCCAGTGCGGTGCGATTTTCGCGGCGGCCTCCACGTTGTGGGTCATGGTCGGCTATACGCTCGCTTTCGGCGACCTGGCGGGAGGCTGGCTGGGCAAGGGCAATGCGTGGATGCTGATCGCGCTGGGCAACGTGCGCGCGGGAACTGCCGTACCGGAAAGCACCTATGCACTGTTCCAGATGGTCTTCGCCGCCCTAGCCCCGACCCTGATCGTCGGCGCCTGCGCAGAGCGGGCACGGTTCGGCTGGGTCGTCGCCTTCGCCGCGCTGTGGAGCCTTGTCGTCTACGCGCCGGTCGCGCACTGGGTCTGGGGCGGAGGCTGGCTGGCGCAAGGCGTGGGCACGCTCGACTGGGCGGGCGGGATCGTCGTCGATGTGACCGCCGGTGCCTCGGCGCTGGTCGTCGCGGTGATGCTCGGGCGGCGCAAGGGCGTCGTGCAGGGCCTGACCGCGCCGCATGCGCCCGCGCTCGCCATCGCGGGCGCTGCGCTGCTGTGGGTCGGCTGGCTGGCGCTGAGCGGAGGATCGGCCGTCGCCGCCAACGACGATGCCGCCGCCGCCATCATCGCCATGCACGTAGGCACCGCGGCCGCCGCCATGGCATGGCTTCTGGTAGAGCGGCTGACGATCGGCAAGCCGACCGCGATCGGCTTCGCGAGCGGCGCGGTCGCCGGAATGGCGACGCTGGCCCCGGCGGCGGGCTTCGTATCGCCGGGCGCCGCCATGCTGATGGGCGTGCTGGGCGGAGTGACCTGCCATTTCGCCATGCGGCTGGTGCGTCGCAAGCTGCTGATCGACGATGCCCTCGGTGTCTTCGCAGTGCAGGGCGTCGGCGGGATCGTCGGCTCGCTGCTGCTGGCGGTGTTCCTTTCGGAGGGTCTCGGCGGCGTCGGCTATGGCGAGGACATGAACCCGGTCGCGCAACTTGCGGCGCAGGGGATCGGCGTGCTGGTGGTCGCGGTATGGTCGATCGTCGGAACGGTGATCCTCGCGCTCATGGCGTCGCTGGCGTTCCCCATGCGGGTGTCGGAGGATGCCGAACGCGAAGGACTGGACAGCGCCACCCACGGCGAACGGGCATGGAATTTCGATTGACACCCACCCCCGCAAAACCGGAAATGCGGCGATGATCACCTATTTCCGGCAGGCTGGCCGCAGTGTCGCCCGCTCCCTGGACTTTCGGGGCAAGGCCGACCGCCGCGAGTTCGTCACCTACATCCTGATTTCACAGATCCCGGTCGCAGTGCTGGCCCTGGCGACGAGTTGGCTCGATCCCAGCCCTGTCCTGCGCGCCGTCATGCTGGGCGTACAGGTGAAGGTCGCTCTGCCCCTGTTCGCCCTGTCGATCCGCCGCTTCCACGACCTCGGCCGGAGCGGCTGGTGGAGCGCCCCTCTGCTGATCCTCGTCGCCCGCATGCTGCTGCTGGAACTCGTAAGCATCCTTGCCGGATGGAGCGTGCGCAGCGCGATCGAGGCCGTGCTCAGCTATGTCGACTGGTTGCTGACCTTGCCCGCCGTCGCCAGCTTCCTTGCAATGGTCGCCTGGCCGTCCCGCTCCGAAACCACAACGGCCGGCACGGATCGCTCCGTACCGGCCGCTTGAAAGCCGCGTTGTCCTGTCCGATCAGTCGCCGGTCAGGATACGATCCACCAGTTCCTTGACGGTCGGCGTGAAGCCATTCGAATAGAACGGGTCCTGCTTGAACTTATAGGCCGCGTGACCCGCGAACATCAGGTTCTCGTCGATCGGACCGCCGTGGGCGATGTCCTGCAGGGTCTTCTGGATGCAGAAGCTGCGCGGGTCGGCAAGGCGGCCAGTGGTGTAGTCGTCGTGGTCCTTCCACGAAGAGAAACCGCAGTGCGACAGGCAGCCCATGCAGTCGGCCTGATCCTTGCGGATTTCGTCGCGCTCTGCCGGGTTCACGAAGATGATCGTGTCGTCCGGCGTACGCAGGCCATCGGTGAAGCCCTGCGCCGACCAGGTCCGCGCGCGCTCCAGATCCTTGGGGGCGACCCAGAAGTTCTTGCCCTTCACACCGACGTCGAGACGCACGGTGTGCACGCCCGCCTCAACTTTCGAATAGGGGATCTGACGCTCCGAGCGCGCTTCCAGATTGCGCAGGAACGGGTTGCGCACGGCCGAAGAATAGAAGCCGGTGGGCGAGAAGCGGTGGAGCAGCACGTCGCCGGGCTCCAGCGTGCGCAGGTGGTCCTTCCACGCCTGCGGGATCGGGCTCTCGTGCGTCAGCAGCGGACGGGTGCCGTACTGGAACGCGATCGAGCCGAGTTCCGGGTTGTCGATCCATTCGTTCCAGTCACGCAGGAACCAGACGCCGCCCGCCATCACGATCGGCACGCTGTCCGGAACCCCTTCGGCGCGCATGGTGTCGCGCAGGGCCTTGACGCGGGGATACGGATCCTCGGGCTTGAGCGGGTCTTCGGCGTTGGACAGGCCGTTGTGACCGCCCGCCAGCCACGGATCCTCGTAGACCACCGCGCCCATCAGGTCGGCGACCTTGTGATAGGCACGCTTCCACAGCGCGCGGAACGCACGCGCGGAGCTGACGATCGGCAGGTAGTTGACGTTGAAGCGCGCCGCGATCTCGGACAGCTTGTAAGGCATGCCCGCACCGCAGGTGACGCCCGTGACCATGCCCCGGGTCTTTTCCAGAACGCCTTCGAGAATCTGCTGCGCGCCGCCCATTTCCCACAGAACGTTGATGTTGATCGCGCCCTTGCCGCCCGAAATGTCGAAAGCCCGGCGGACCTGCTCGACCGCGCCGTCGATTGCGTAGTCGATCAGTTCCTGGTGGCGCTCCTTGCGGGTCAGTGCGTTGTAGATCTGCGGGATGATCTTGCCTTCGGCGTCGTAGCTGTCGGCATTCACCGCGCTGACCGTGCCGATACCGCCCGCAGCCGCCCACGCGCCCGAACTCATGTGGTTCGTCGCGGCGACGCCCTTGCCGCCTTCGACCAGCGGCCAGACTTCACGGCCACCATAGATGATCGGCTTGAGACCCTTGAAACTCATTTTCTCTCGTCTTTCCCCAGGCTTTCGCGGCTCAGCCCTGCGATCCATTGGTTTTCGGCGGCGCTACCCCCGAAATTCGGCACGGCTTGATATCTGCCGGCGCAGGCCTTGCCCCTGCGGCTTCAAACTGCGCATAATAGCTCTGTAATTCGGGCTTGCGAACAAATTCCGTCAACCGATAGCCCACCGACGCAAATTCGCAGAAAAGCAGCGAAGGCGGCAGGCCATGCCCACCGGCGGGGCGATCGACATCCACGACCACCAGCTTACCGCCGGGACGCAGCGCCGGGCGCAGCCTCCAGAGGAAACCGTAAGGGTCGCCGACCTCGTGGTACATATGGACCAGGAAGATGCGGTCGAAACTCTTCTCGGGCAGGCTGGGATCGCTCGGGCGGCCCAGCTTGATCGAGACGTTCTCCAGTTCCTCGCGCATGACGCGCGTGGCGAGGCGTTCGTTGGCACCGCGATCGATATCCTCGCCCAGAACCCGGCCCTTCTTGCCGACGCGGTGCGAGAGGCGGACGGTGTAGTACCCCTCGCCCGCGCCGAGATCGGCCACGCTCATGCCGGGCGCCACGCCTGCAAGGTCCATTACCGTGTTGGCCTCGCCCGCGCTGTCGCGCTGGGCTTCGGTGGAGAACGTGCTGGAGGTGCTTTGCGCAACGGGGCGATCGGGCTTGGGGAACTTCGGCGCGCCCTTTTCCCGGCCGTCATCGACGGCGGGCTGCTGGCAGGCGGCCAGGCTCAACAGAGCAGGCACCAGCACGGCCGGAAAGAGGGTATGCGCGCGAAACATGCGGCCCCTTAGCGCCTGTGCGCCCGATTGGCAAAACGGTTGAAAGAGATCCGTCGCATTCATGCCCTCTCGCCCCGGCCACTGTCCCGGGACGAGACGGCCGCCACGTTTCAGTCGGCGTCTTCGACTTCGACCTTCTCGCCGGTCACGCGCTGCGACAGGGCCGCGGCCATGAACGGATCGAGGGCGCCGTCGAGCACGTCGTCAGGCGCGGTCGAGACCACACCCGTGCGCAAGTCCTTCACCTGCTGGTACGGCTGCAGCACGTAGGAGCGGATCTGATGCCCCCAGCCGATGTCGCTCTTGCTCGCGTGTTCGGCGCTGGCGGCTTCCTCGCGGCGGCGCATCTCGGCCTCGAACATGCGCGCTTTCAGCATGCCCATGGCGATTTCGCGGTTCTTGTGCTGCGAACGGTCGATCTGGCTGGCGACGATGATCCCCGAGGGCTGGTGCGTGATGCGCACGGCCGAATCGGTGGTGTTGACGTGCTGACCGCCCGCGCCCGAAGCGCGATAGGTGTCGATCTTCAGATCAGACGGGTTGATCTCGATCTCGAAGGTATCGTCGATCACCGGATAGACCCACACCGACGAGAAGCTGGTGTGGCGCCGGGCCGCGCTGTCATAAGGGCTGATGCGGACCAGGCGGTGGACGCCGCTTTCGGTCTTGGCATAGCCATAGGCGTTTTCGCCCTTGATGAGCAGGGTGCAGCTCTTGATGCCCGCCGCTTCGCCCGCGTGATAGTCGACCAGCTCGACCTTGTAGCCGTGGCGCTCCGCCCAGCGCGTGTACATGCGCTGAAGGATTTCCGCCCAGTCCTGGCTCTCGGTTCCGCCGGCCCCGGCGTGGACTTCGAGATAGGTGTCGTTGCCGTCCGCCTCGCCCGAAAGCAGCGCGGTGACCTTGTCCTGATCGGCGCGCTCGGCCAGCGCAGCGAGCGCCGACAGGCCCTCGGCGATGGTTTCCTCATCGCCTTCCATCTCGCCCAGTTCGACGAACTCGACGGCATCGGCCATCTCGGCGCTGATCGAGTTCACCGCGCCGATCGCGGCCTCGAGACGGCGACGTTCCTTCATGACCGCCTCGGCCTCCTTGGGCTTTTCCCAAAGGGTCGGGTCCTCGACGCGCGCGTTCAGCTCGTCGAACCGGCGCAGCGCGCGGTCCCAGTCGAGGAACTTGCGGACCAGCGCGAGGGCCTTCTCGATACGGACAATGTGGGCCTGCCCCTCGGCACGCATGGCGAAAATCTCCGATGAGCCGGGATCACGACCGGCCTGAAACAAACGAGCCGCACCGCTTAGCGCAGTACGGCTGTTTGTAAAGTGGCGCTCAGGCGGTTCGGCGCAAGGGGCCGGGTTCAACCGGGGCGCTTGGCCTTCATCGCCTTGACCGCCGCCAGCGTCATCGTGACGTGTTCGCGGTAGTCCATGTCGGAGTGGACGAAGGCGACGTGGCCGCTCTGGTCGATGACGTAGCTGACGCGCTGGGTCATACCTGCCGGGACGCCCGGCCGGGTGAGTGCGACGTCGTAATCCTTGGTCACCTTGGGGCTGGCGGTGGCGACCGCGAACTTGTCGCGGCATTCCTCGGTCGAGAATTTCTTGAGCGTCGGCAGGTCGTCCGCCGACATGCCCACCACGGTTGCGCCAAGCTGCGCGAACTCGGGCGTGGCTTCAGCGAAGGCGTGGGCCTCCAGCGTGCAGCCCTGCGTGAATGCCTTGGGATAGAAGTAGAGCACGACCGGCCCCTTCTTCAGCGCCTTGGCGAGATCGAAGTCGACTTCCTTGCCCGCCTTGGCGCCCTTGGCCGCGAACTGCGGCGCCTTCGCGCCGACCGCGAGACTGGCATGCGCGGTGCCCGAAACGGCGAGGAGCCCGAAGGCGGCGACAGCGGTAAGAAGGCGGTTCATGGCGCGGATAGTGACCCGACGATCCGCGCCTGTCCAGCCGGTTACTCGATCCAGCCGAGAACGGTGCCGACTTCGTAAGTCTCGCCCGTCTGCGTGACGATCTTGAGCGTGCCGGTGGCGGGGGATTCGACCTCGTTGGTGGACTTGTCAGCCTCCAGCGAGAACAGAGGCTGGCCTTCGGTCACTTGCGCCCCATCGGCGGCGAGCCATTCGGCGACCTGGCCCTCCTGCATGGAGAAACCGATCTTCGGGAGCAGGATTTCGACGGCCATGGTGGTTATGATCCCCTTCACGCGCCCGGCATGGCGGGCTGTTCGATCGATGGGTAGCGCACTCGCGGCGGCAGGCAAGCGAGGGGCGGACATATCCGTCTCGGCGATGTTGCGGGTGATCGGAGAGGGCTTCGACAGGCTCAGCCTGAGCGGGGTCGGAGGTTGGAAGAACCTTGCGATGGGGCAGGAAATCCACTCCACCCCGCTCACCCTGAGCTTGTCGAAGGGTGCCTGCGCTACCCCCGCCCGTCCTCGTGCGCCATCCAGTGCACGAAGCGGTGAAGCGGGTACATCGCGTCGTGCGGATTGCCGATGGTCGAAGGCCCCGCCTCTCCCAGATGCACGATGCGCTGCGCGCCCCCGGCGGCGAGGCGGTCGCGGTAGGCGGCCATGCGGTCGAACGGGTAGAAGCCGACCGTCTGCGTCGCCACGTTGATCCACTTCACCGCGTCGTCGAGGCTGTCCACGCGCACGACGTTGGCGGTCTTGTTGATCGGGTGGAAGTCCACCGGCTCATCCGAGCGGATCACCAAGCCCCGCCCGTCGGTGCGGCCCCAGACGCCGTACTCGTCATCCATCAGCGTCATCGATTCGACCGCCTCGCGCATGTCCCTATCGAGCGGGCGCACATCACCGCTTTCCGCCGCACGGCGAGCCACGTGATGGTGCAGGCGCGCGCAGAAACGGTCTACCGCCGCCTCGTCCCCCTCGACGAACTGGAAGCGGCTGGCGACGCAGGCCTCCTGGTTGAGCGTCATCACGTCCGCCGAGCACAAGTCCGCGACGCGGTCGATGGTCGCCTCGTCCACCAGCGCCTCGCGCCCGACCATCGAGATCGAAGTCTTGGGATCGAAGGACACCAGCTGGAAGCCGGGGCCGAGGTACTTGATGACGTTGTTGATCGCGTCCCCGCCGCCCCAGGCGACGATCTTGTCGAAGTACTGCGGGCGATAGAGCACCCGCTCGGTCGCATCGTCGCCGCCGCGCCAGTAGACCGCCGACATCGAGCGCACGATCGGATGGGTGGGATCGAGGTCCGCCATCGTGCGCAGGATCGCGACCATGGTGAAGGGATCGGCGCTGCTCATCTTGAACAGGTTGATGCCCTTGACCATCGCCCCCTGCGCCACCGACTTCACCGCGACGCCGGGAGAATTGCCCGGCAGCACATGGATCAGGCGCGGTGCGAAGGCGCGCACGAAGCTCTTGCGGCCGGTGAAGTCCTGCTTCGGCACCCATTCGTCGAGCGCGCGCGGATCGGGGAAGTTCTGCTCGACTTCGGCCATCAGCACCCGCTTGTCGAGATAGGCCGCCGCGTGGCGCGCGGTATTCTCGACGACGGCGCGAGGCAGGATATGCGTGCGGCACATGCGCTCGATGCATTCCTGCATGTGCGGGTTGTCGCTGGCGAGCAGGCGCTGACCGGTCTCGACGAGGAAGTCGATGATCTCGGCCAGCGGCACATTGAGGAGCGGCGGCACTTCGGTGCGCGGCGGCACCGCGCGATCGAACGGAATGCGCGGCGTAGCGAACGTGACGCCGAGGTCGCGCGACGTCTGGATCACGTCGGTCCCGTGCAGCACTTCGCCGCGCAGGAAGAACGGGGCGGAGACGAGGTCTTCGCTGACCTCAGGCTGTGCGATCTCGTTCATGCCACACCTCGCACATAAGCGTCGACCGTGCCTGCGCAGCCGATCTTGTCGTCGCCTTCCAGATCCGCATAACGGGCGATGTCGTCGCGGATCGACGGGCCGTGGTTCCCGCAGGCGCAAGGGGAATGGTCCAGCGAAATCCTGTCGCCGGTGATGACGCCGCCCCAGCGTCCGTCGAGCGAGAGGTCGAAGAACGCCGCGCGCCCTTCCTGTTCGCCGCCCGCATGGGGAAGCGCCTCGTCACCCGACTTGTCGAGCAGCACCGGCACGATCCACGGCGGCACGTGATAGCGCCCGCCCTCTCGGCACTTCGGCATGCCGGAGTTCAGTTCCTGCATCGAATAGTTCTGGAAATGCCGGTCGGCCGGGATGTTGAACGTCTCGAACACATAGTCCTGATAGTCCGCCGGAAGCTGCGCGCGCTTGAGCCCCCCGCCGACGTAGATCGAGTTGTCCGGATTGAAGTCCTCACGCCCGTAGCCCGCGTCGCGCACGGCCTTGGCGACCTGCCACAGCCCGTTCCACAGCCCCGAAAGCTGGAGCTTGCGGTGGCGGTTCTCGATGATGAACTGCGCCGTCGCGGGCACCGCATCGGCGACCAGCCGCGCGCGCTCGGCCGATGTTTCCTCGAAGGCGGCGATCTCGTCCGGACGGGCGGTGCCCTCGGCAATCTTCTTGCGCATGACCACCATCGCCGTCAGCGAACCGACCGTGATCGGCGGCACCGGATAGGCCCAGCGCGGCCACTCGGGATTGGCGAAAGCCTCGTACTGCGCCTGCGCGATCGCCGCGTTCTTGGGCACCGTCGCCACGGGCGCGCAGCCGACGATCAGCCGGTCCTGCGCCGGCACGACGCCCGAACCCCAGGCGAAGACGTTGACCGTGTCGATCCGTGACCAGTCCATGTCCTTCTGCGAGGCGATCAGCATCGCCGACTTGCCGGTGGTGCCGCTGGAGCAGGAGATGAAGTGCCCCTGCTCCGCCAGCCGCGCGATCCAGTCGTCGATCCCGGCGATCCCGTCCGTCGCGATGCCCTCGAGCGGATGGGCCGAGACCGTGCCGAGCCACTTGGTCAGCCGATCCCAGCGCTCGTCCATCAGGTAGCTTTCCGGATAGGACTTGTAGGCGGTGTGCGGAAACAGCACCGGCACCACGTCCTCGATCCGCGCGATGCTGTCGATCCCGGCGTCGCGGGCGCGCAGGCCGAGCAGCCTGATCCGATCGCGGCGCTCCTGAAACCGCTCGTCCAGCGCGGCGACCTGGGTTTCGCGCAAGTCGCCCGCGGAGAACGCGAAGCGCTCCGGGTCAGCGACCAGCGCAGTGAGTTTGTCCGCAGCAATGCCCATGCTTCCCTTACTCCTCTCCCTTGCCGCCGCGACGGACTGGACAGTCCATCGCGACTCGATTAATAACACCTTATGCGTTTCATTATTCACGAGCCTCTTGGCGACGCAAGCCAAATCGGGTCCATGGGGATCATGCTCGAAGACACGCACCCTGCGCTCCCCAAGGCGGGCCGGCCCACGCGCGAACAGGCGCAGGCCCGGCAGGTCGCCCTGCTCGACACCGCGCTCGAACACTTTCTCGACAAAGGATACGAAAGCGCCACGATCGAGGGGATCGCCGCCGACGTGAACATGACCAAGCGGACGGTCTATGCGAAGTACCCGGACAAGGCCGCGCTGTTCCGCGCCGCCGTCCGCCACGGCACCGAGGCCCGCGCGGTCGGTGCCGAGGTCATCGCCGCCACGCGCAGGGACACGCTGGAGGATACGCTCATTGCCATCGCGATGCTGCGGATCGGACTGGTGGGAGAACCTGCGGGTGCGAAGCTGCAACGGCTCATCAATACCGAGAGCTACCGCTTCCCGGACATCTTCCAGACCTATTACGACATCGCCGCGCTGCCGACCGTGCGGTTCCTCGCGCAGATCCTCGAGGAAGAGACCGAGGCAGGCCGCCTCGCCATCGGCGACGCGATGCTTGCGGCCAACGTGTTCATGAGCATGGTCGTCAGCGGCCCGGTGCGCTTCATTCTCTCGGGCAATATGCTGACCGCACAGGACATCGACCGGCGCGTGCGCTTCGCGGTCGATCTGTTCCTCAAGGGGGCGGAGCCGCGCTAGACAGGAAACACCGCGACCCGCGAACATCGGGCGCGGCAGGGGAGAATGCCGAAATGTCCGATAATTCCGCGAAGCCGCAGCCCGTCGTAGTGATCACCGGCGCCAGTTCCGGCATCGGCAAGGCCAGTGCGGCCGAGTTCGCCCGCATGGGCTGGCACGTCATCGCGACCGGGCGCGATCCGGCGCGCTGCGACGCGGCCGAGGCGCAGCTGCGCGCCTTCGGCAAGGTCGATTTCCTGCGCGGAGACTTCGCCGAAATGGCCGACGTGCGGCGCGTCGCACGTGAGATCGCGGCCCTGACCGACAAGGTCCACGTCCTCGTCAACAATGCAGGCGGCATCCGCGACGGGCTCTACGTGTCCTCCGAGGGACTGGAGGCGACTTTCGCCGCCAACCACCTCGCGCCGTTCCTGCTGACGCGCGAACTGCTGCCCCTGCTGGAGCGCGCGGGGCAGGACAGCCCTCCCGGCACGGTGCGCGTGATCGCCGTCTCATCGCTCGCGCATGAGCAGGCGAAAGCGATGCGCTGGGACGACCTGATGATGCTGGACGACTTCGCCACCGGTCCCGCCTATTGCCAGGCCAAGCTTGCCAATCTGCTGTTCACCCGCGAACTGGCCAACCGCCTCGCCGACAAGGGCATCACCGCGCAGGCCATGCATCCGGGCAAGGTCGGCTCGAATTTCTGGAGCCACGGCGAAGCCTCGCTGCAGGCCTATGGCAAGGGACAGGATCTCGTCTCGCCCGAGCAGTCGGCGCGCACGATCGTCTGGCTCGCCACCGCGCCCGAGGCGGGCGTGAACGGCGGGCGCTATTTCCACGACCTTGCCGAGATCGCCGCCGCCCCGCAGGCGCTCGACGACGCGGCGGCCGCGCGGTTGTGGCAGGAGAGCGAGCGCATTCTCGCCGATCTCTGAGGAAGTGCCCCGTGCCCGATCCTTGATGGAGCAGGTCACGGGGCGACGTCTGCGACCCGCATGGGCTACCGCTCAGGGCGCGGAGGAAGGGAGAGGACTCCGCGCCCCTGGCCGCGATGCGCGGGCGACCATTTGCGGCTGATAAAGGGTATATAGCAGGCAAACGATTGCAAATTGTTCTTTAGGCCTAGAGGAATTTGCGTAGCGGTTGGTCGATACCCTAAAAACCACGGCGCCCGCGCTTGACCCCGTGGCGCCGCGCGCCGCAAGGAGGCGGCGACATACTCGACACGGGAACCCGCCCTGATGACTCCGATCGACCGCCCCCGCCGCAGCGCGCTCTACCTGCCCGCCTCGAATGCCAAGGCTCTCGCCAAGGCGCGCACCCTGCCCTGCGACGTGGTGATCCTCGACCTCGAGGACGCGGTCGCGCCCGAGGCCAAGGAAGAGGCCCGCGCCGCCGCCGTCGCCGCGATCGCGCAAGGCGGCTTCGGCCACCGCGAAGTCGCGATCCGCGTCAACGGGCTCGATACCGAATGGGGCGCGGCGGACCTTGCGGCCGTCGCCGGGTCGAAGGCCGACGCGGTGCTGGTGCCCAAGGTCAACGGCCCGCAGGACATCGACCGGCTGCAGGATGCGCTGAGCGGCGCTCCCGAGGCCATGCAACTCTGGGCGATGATAGAGACTTGCGCGAGCGTCTTCGCACTGGAGCCGATCGCGGCGAAGGCCCGTTCGACGCGGCTGTCGCTTTGGATCATGGGCCTCAACGATCTCGCCAAGGAGATGCGCGCGCAGTCCGTGCCCGAGCGCACGCCGTTCCTGCCGTTCCTGTCGATGGCGGTCGCGGCCGCGCGGGCGCACGGCGTCACCGTGCTCGACGGCGTCTGCAACGAATTCCGCGATTTAGGTGTGTTCGAGGCGGAGGCGCGGCAGGGGCTGCTGTTCGGCTTCGACGGCAAGAGCCTGATCCATCCCGCGCAGATCGAGCCCTGCAATACGGTGTTCTCACCGAGCGAGGCGGACCTCGGCTGGGCAGCGTCGGTGATCGCGGCGTTCGCGCTGCCGGAGAACAAAGGCAAGGGCGCGATCAAGGTCGATGGCAAGATGACCGAACTGCTGCATCTGGAGCAGGCCCGGCGGCTGGTCGCGGTGGCGGAGCAGATCGCAGCCTCGGTTTGAGGCCACGATCATTCTCATTGGGTCGTCATTCCCGCGCAGGCGGGAACCCATCTCCTGACGGCGCCTGTTGCAGCTCCATCAGATGGGTCCCCGCTTTCGCGGGGATGACGAAGAATGTTTAAGGCTGGCACGTCGAAAGAACCGGAGTGGAGACCGACTGCTACTCGCTCTTGGCCCCGGCTTTCCCGATCACCCCAGGCTCATTCGCGATCACCCTCAAAACCGCCGCCCAGGCATCGACGTTCTGCTGAAGCGCCGCAGGATCGACCTTGTCGAGCGTATCGTCCGGCGTGTGGTGCAAATCAAAGTAGTGCATCCCGTCCTGCCCGAGATCGATCACCGCCAAATCCTGTGCCTTGATGATCGCGGCGACGTCGGCCCCGCCCTCGGTCTCGCCCTCATGCGGGACCACGCCCATCGGCCAGAGCGCCGCCTTCACCTTGTCCACCAGCGGCTTGTTTTCAGGTGCAGTGTTGAACTTCGCCGCCCAGACCTTGTCCGCGCCGAAGTCGCTCTCCATCGCGACGGCGTGAGGCTCCGACCCGTGCATGCGCGCATAGGCCGCGCCGCCGCCGCCTCCGACGCCCATTTCCTCGTTGCCGGACCACAGCACGCGGATGGTGCGCAAAGCCTGCCCGCCCTGCTGCGCGGCAAGCGCCGCCGCCGTCACGATTGCACAGCCCGAAGCATCATCGATCGCGCCGGTGCCAAGGTCCCAGCTGTCGAGGTGACAGGCGATGACGATGATCGGCAGCGAGGGATCGCGCCCCGGCAGGTCGGCGATGACGTTGCCCGATGGCGCGTCAGGGAATGGCTTGCCCTCCAGCGTCAGGTCGATGGCCATCGGCTTGCCCCCCGCCGCAGCCCTTGCGGCAGTGCGGGCGATCAAGTCGGCGTCGGGGTTCGACACCGCCCCTGCCGGGATCGGCTGCACATCCTTGGCGAAGATGGTGACGCCGGTATGCGGGTTGCGGTGGCTGTCGGTGCCCGCCGAGCGGATCACCACGCCCGCCGCGCCCTTGCGCGAGGCAATCGTCGGCCCCTGACGGCGCACATTGCCGTAAGGGCCATAGCCCGAACCATCCTGCGCCGCGCGCATCGCGTGGTCGATGAAGGCCACCTTGCCCTTGAGCGATCCCTCGGGCGCCGCTTCCAGCGCGTCGAGCGTCGGGAAGTAGACCAGCGGCGCCTTCAGCCCGCCCTTGGGCGTCGGAACCGAGAAACCGAGCGCGGTGATCGCCAGCGGCTGCGCGTAAGGCGCAGTCAGCTTCGCGCTCTCGGGACCGCGCTTCCAGGCGAGGGTCTTGAACTCCTCCACCCGCACGTTCTGGAAGCCGAGCGCCTTGAGCTTGGCCGAACCCCAGTCGCGTGCGCGCGCCTCGGCCTCGGAGCCGGCCATGCGCGGGCCGATCTCGGTGGTCAGGCCCTCGACGATGTCCCAGGCGACGCCTGAGCCCTGCTGGGGAGTTGCGAAAGCCGGGACGGCAGCGGACAGCGCGGCGGCAAGAAGCCCCGCGCGAAGGACTGGGAGGGTGCTCATGTGCGCAAGTGCTAACCGAGCGATCCGTCGCTGCCAAGCGTCGTCCCGGCCTTGAGCCGGGACCGGTGGCTGCCTTTAGACATGCCCTATCGTCGGGGCTCGGCGCGAAATGGGCTATTCTCGGCCAACGGTCCCGGAGCAAGTCCGGGACGACGAAGAGTTGCCATGTGGATAAGCAGTGCCGCGTCTTGTCGCCGCCGGTATGAGCGAACACAACCGCGCCATGCTCGCCGCCCTCACCCGTCTTCAGGCCCTCGCCGTGATCGCCCTCTTCGTGGTGCTCGCACTGGCGACGCTGACGATCGGCGCCTCGCAGTCCGGTGAGGCGATCAGCGGCGACGGGCGCTATTCCGACGTGCAGCTTTATCACGACATCGGCAACGCAGTGGCCGGGGGCGAGGGCTACTACCATGCCGCCACCCGCCTCCAGCGCGCGCACGGCTTTCCGACCAGCCCCTTCGTGACGGTGCGCCTGCCGACGCTGGCGTGGATCGAGGCAGCGCTGGGCTGGCGCACGGTGCATGTCCTCCTCTGCGTGCTGCTTGCCGTCACCGCCGCCGCATGGTTTACGATGCTGCGGCCGCTGGTGAGTGGACGCGAGCGGATGCTGGCCATGCTGCTCGTTCTGGTCGGCGGCGCGATGGTCGCGAGCCCCGGGCTTTCGGTGTCGCATGAATTGTGGGCGGGCGTGCTCGTGGCGCTGGCCATGGCACTGCGGGTCAAGGGCCTGACGGCTCCCGCCTTCCCGACCGCCGCCTTCCTTGCCGCCGCATCGGCGCTGGCGATCCGCGAACTGGCGCTGCCCTTCGTGCTGCTCGCGGCATTCTGGGCTTGGCGGAGCGGCCGATACCGGGAACTGGCCGCGTGGGCTGCGCTGATTGCAGGCTATGCCGTGGTATTGCTTCTGCACCGGCAGGCGGTCGTGCCGCTCTCGCTTCCCGGCGATGCGCTGTCACAAGGCTGGGACGGCCTTCGCGGCCCCGGAGCGGTGCTGCAGGACATCGCCGACGTGACGCTGCTGCACCTGATCCCGGCTCCGTTCAGCTATCTCGCCGTGCTGCTCTGCTTGCTCGGGTTTTTGGGAGCGCCGCCGCCGCTGGCCCGCTTCGCGCTGCCGTGGCTCGCGACGATCGCGCTGCTGCTGGCGGTCTTCGCAAGGCCGGTGAACTTCTACTGGGCGATCCTGAGCGTGCCGACCGTCATGGCCGGACTGGCCTTCCTGCCGCGGACGCTGCGTGACTTGATCAGAGCGGCATCGTCATCCCGGACGTGATCCAGGACCGCTGGCCCTGACCAGCCCACGTTGCTTCGCGCGCCTTGAACGATGGTTCATGCCTGAAGACCGCCACCGGTCCCGGAGCAAGTCCGGGACGACGCGTGTACTTTGCCTCACCCTTGGCAATGTGCCCTCACCCCTGTAGTAGCGGCCCCAACTGTTTTCCAGACTTCGAATTCCATCCAGAGGAACCGCATGGCCGCCCAATACGCCTATGTCATGAAGGGCATGACCAAGACCTTCCCCGGTGCCCAGAAGCCGGTGCTCAGCGACATCTCGCTGCAGTTCTACCAGGGCGCCAAGATCGGCATCGTCGGCCCGAACGGCGCCGGTAAGTCCACCCTGATCAAGATCATGGCCGGCATCGACACCGACTTCACCGGCGAAGCCTGGCCTGGTGAGAACATCACCGTCGGCTATCTCGAGCAGGAGCCGGAACTCGATCCGACCAAGACCGTCCTCGAAAACGTCAAGGACGGCGCGCGCGAGACCGCCGATCTGGTCGACCGCTTTAACGAGATTTCCAACATCATGGGCGATCCGCCGGAGGACGTCGATTTCGACGCGCTCATGGAGGAAATGGGCGACCTGCAGGGCAAGATCGACGCGGTCGACGGCTGGACGCTCGACAACCAGCTCGAAATCGCGATGGAGGCCCTCCGCTGCCCGCCGAGCGACTGGCCGGTGAACAGCCTGTCGGGCGGTGAAAAGCGCCGCGTCGCGCTGACCCGCCTGCTGATCCAGAAGCCCTCGATCCTGCTGCTCGACGAACCGACCAACCACCTCGACGCCGAATCCGTCGAATGGCTGGAAAACCACCTGAAGGAATACGCGGGCGCGGTCCTGATGATCACCCACGATCGCTACTTCCTCGACAACGTTGTGAACTGGATCCTCGAACTCGATCGCGGCAAGTACTTCCCCTATGAGGGCAACTACTCGACCTACCTCGAGAAGAAGTCCAAGCGCATGGAGCAGGAGGACCGCGAGGAATCCGGCCGCGCCAAGGCGCTCAAGGAAGAACTCGAGTGGATCCGGCAGACCCCGGCCGCGCGCCAGACCAAGTCCAAAGCGCGTATCCGCAAGTTCGAGCAGTTGCAGGAAGCGCAGTCGGGCCGCCGTCCCGGCAAGGCCCAGATCGTCATCCAGGTGCCCGAGCGCCTCGGCGGCAAGGTCATCGAGGTCAACAACATCTCGAAGGCCTACGGCGACAAGCTATTGTTCGAGAACCTGTCGTTCATCCTGCCGCCGGGCGGCATCGTCGGCGTCATCGGCCCGAACGGCGCGGGCAAGTCCACGCTGTTCAAGCTGATCACCGGCAAGGAAACGCCGGACGAAGGCACCATCGAGATGGGCTCGACCGTCCACCTCGGCTTCGTCGACCAGAGCCGCGACCACCTCGACCCCAAGAAGAACGTCTGGGAGGAAATCTCCGACGGGCTCGACTACATGAAGGTCAACGGTCACGACACCTCGACCCGCGCCTACGTGGGTGCGTTCAACTTCAAGGGCGCCGACCAGCAGAAGAACGTCGGCAAGCTGTCGGGTGGTGAGCGCAACCGCGTCCACATGGCCAAGATGCTCAAGGAGGGTGGCAACGTCCTCCTGCTCGACGAACCGACCAACGACCTCGACGTGGAAACGCTGGGCGCGCTGGAAGAGGCGATCGAGAACTTCGCGGGCTGCGCCGTGGTCATCAGCCACGACCGCTTCTTCCTCGACCGTCTCGCAACCCACATCCTCGCATTCGAGGGCAACAGCCACGTCGAATGGTTCGAGGGCAACTTCGCCGCTTACGAAGAGGACAAGCGCCGCCGTCTGGGTGATGCCGCCGACCGTCCGACCGCGCTGGCGTATAAAAAGCTGACGCGCTGATTTGCGCTGTTTCGAAAGCCGCCATCCGGCGGCTTTCGGTACGGCACCGGCCCAGACAAAGCCGTTGCTCGGGAAACCGGGCGGCGGCTTTTTTTGTCGCTGCAACATTACGAAACTTAACGGTGAGCAACGCCGCCATTCACCATTGCGACAGCGCTGATCCGGTACACCCCGTTCAACGATGAGCCGCGCTTCGCCGTCCGGCACTTCGGTTTGGAGACCGGAACAATGGCAACGATAAACAGAAAAGCAGGTGTACTGATCGCCGCCGCCACCATGGCGCTCGCGATCACAGGCATGTCGAGCCCGAGCTTTGCCCAGGACCAGGGCCGTGATCGCGGCAACAACGCCCGTGCAGAGCGTCCCCAGTCCCGGCCGCAGCCCCAGCAGCAGCAGCGCCTGAACGGCCGCAGCGAGATCGGGCCGCAGCTTCGCCAGATGCGCGAGCAGCAGCGCCAGCCTCAGGCTCAGCCTCAGACACGCCCCGCCCCGCAGCAGCAAGTGCGCGGCGACGACCGCCCCAACTGGCAAGGCTCGCGCCCTGCGCAGGGTCAGCAGCAGGGCCAGCAACAGGGACGTCCGGGCTGGCAGGGCAACGACCAGCGCCCTGGCGGCGATCGCGGCGCCGGACAGGCGATCCGCCGCGACGATAATCAGAACCGGGATCGCGGCAACGGGTGGCAGGCCGGCAACGACCGCCGAGGCGACGACAACCGCGACCGCAACAATGCATGGCGCGCGGACAACAACCGCCGAGACGACAACAACGGTTGGCGAGGCAACGACCGTCGCGGAGACAACAATAACGGCTGGCGCGGTAATGATCGCCGCGGAGACAACAATAACGGCTGGCGAGGCAACGACCGGGGCGATCGCTATCAGGCGTGGAACCGCAACGACTGGCGCCGTGACAACCGCTACGACTGGCAGCGCTATCGCGATCGCAATCGCAACACATACCGCATGGGCCGGTATTATGCGCCCTACGACGGCTATTCCTATCGCCGCGTGAGCATCGGCTTCTCGCTCGGCTCGATGTTCTACGGCAACCGGTACTGGATCAACGATCCTTACGCCTATCGCCTGCCGCCGGTCTATGGCCCCTATCGCTGGGTCCGCTACTACGACGACGTTATGCTGGTGGACATCTATAGCGGCGAAGTGGTGGACGTGATCTACGACTTCTTCTGGTAAGCCGCAAAAACGTGAAGCAAGACAAGCTCCCGGATGTAAAACTCCGGGAGTTTTCTTATGTCCTACGACGATCCGGCAGACTGATACTTCACACGGGCGATTGAACTCCCGGCGAATGCGGATAGTCTGCCTGTCATGACAACGCCCGCCCATCCCGACTGCAAGGCTCTTGCCCGTATCGGCGCGGCAGTGCGGGAACGGCTGGCAGCCGAGCCCGGCATCCGTCGTTTCCCGGAAGAACGCGCGGAAATCTACGCCATCGACGGCTTTCTCGCGGCGCCGACTTGCGCGCGCCTGATGACGCTGATCGACGGTGTCGCCTGCCCGTCCAGCTTGGTCGATGGAACGTCCTGGCCGGATTACCGCACCAGCTATTCGGGCGACATCGACGAAGCCGACGAATGCGTCCGCATTCTCGAAGCGCGCCTCTCGGCGGTAACCGGCATATCGCCCATGTGCGGAGAAGCGGCGCAGGGCCAGCGCTACCTTTGCGGGCAATACTTCAACGAACATTGCGACTGGTTCGATACGGCCGCCGGTTACTGGCGCGACGAACGGCGCTGCGGCGGACAGCGCAGCTGGACCGCCATGGTCTATCTCAACACGGTAGACGAAGGCGGCATGACCGATTTCACCCGCGTCGCGCTCAGCATTCCGCCTTGCGCCGGTACGCTGCTCTTGTGGAACAATGCCCTGCCCGACGGTTCGCCAAATCCATGGACCATGCATGCGGCACGGCCGGTGGTGCGCGGCGTCAAATACGTCGTCACCAAATGGTTCCGCACACGGGCATGGCAATGATGTCTTGACATTTATAACCAAATAGGTTATATGGCCCAGCATCCGATCCGGCGATGATCACGCTGGAGAGGTGTATCGGGTCGGCGTCGTGGGCCGGGATGCGGTTTCAGCCGTAGCTACGCAACCCACGCGTCCGTTCGAAGACCCGGACTGTCTCTGCGCTACCGGAAACGCCGTCCATACGTTCCTGCGACATACGGCAGGGCATGGGAGGGCCATCCCGGATAGCCTTCGGCCGATAACGATGCGAACCCTAACGACGGCCACATGGGACTTTCCGATGGAATACAGGTCGAGCCGGGCTGCACCGTGAGTTACCCGGCCGCTCGCCAGAGCTTCACGGAAAACAAAACCCCGCGTCCCTGCTTGGACGCTCCCGACGCCGACCCGATGTTCACTTCGGTTGCGTTGATTTCCCCGGCGTAATGGCCCGCACTCGCCAGCGGGTGTTTTTGCGTGCGCTGACTGCACGCACACCCCCGTCATCCCAGCGAAAGCTGGGACCGCTGGCCTGTTACGGCCAACTAGCGTCCGGACGCCCTGCCGAGGGTTGGGCTTTGCGCGGCCAGCGGTCCCAGCTTTCGCTGGGATGACGACGTTGGGTATGCCGACGTTGGGGATGGTGACACGCGCGCATCCTTCCCACGGGGGCAGGATTCAGGTGTCTTCGCCGCTCCGCGCACAATCCCGATTGTCGAGGTAAGCGAACAGATGATCCATCCGCTTGTGCAACCGGATGATCTCCAACTGCGTGCGCAAGTTGACTTCGTAGTCATGCCGCGCCGCGATGCGATCCTTGTCGGAGGCGCGGTTCTGGCTCATCATGATGACCGGCGCCTGAATCGCCGCCAGCATCGAGAGCATCAGGTTGAGGAAGATATACGGGTAGGCATCGAAGGGGTGCAGCCCGAATGCCTCCAGAATGCGGCTGTTCACCAGCATCCATCCAAACAGGATCACACCGAACGCGATGATGAAGCCCCAGGACCCTCCGACGGCCGCAACGCGATCCGCCAGCCGGTCGCCGAAGCTGGCGTGGAGCGCCGCTTCCTCCTGCGCATCCGGCCCCATCACCTGACCAGAGGCGATGCGCTGCAGCACCCGTCGTTCCTCGGCATCGACATCGTTCAGAGTGCGTCCGAGCAGTTCCTCGCAGAGCTGTTCGGGCGTCAGGTCGGTCCGGTGCATCGCGTCTCCGTCAGGTCAGGCAGCAAGCGCCTCGGCAATCAGCAGCCTCGTTTCGGGAACGCCGTAAAGGGCGATAAAGCTCCCCATCCGCGGCCCCTGCGGCGATCCGAGCAGCGTTTCATACAGCGCCTTGAACCAGTCGCGCAGGTTTTCGAAGCCGTAAGCCTCGTTCTTGCCGATCTCGTACACGATGTTCTGCAGGTCTTCGGCCGAGGCCCCGTCCAGCGAAGCCAACTGCGTATCGAGGTCCTTCAGTGCCGCCGCCTCGTTCTCCGTCGGCGCACGGCGATGAAGGGTCGGCGCGATGAAGTCGCGATTGGTGGCGAGCGCGGCGCGGACCATCTCTGCAAGGTCCGGATGCGCTTCGGGGCTGGCCTCGGCCACATAGTTGCCGAGGTAGGACCACACCTGCTCCGCCGTCGCGTCCGCGCCGAGCACGCCGACGAGGTTGAGCAGCAGCGAGAACGTCACCGGCACGGTGTCGCCCGCACCTTCACCACCGCCATTGGCGCGCAGCAGGTGCCAGGTCGGATTGCCCAACTGCTTGTCGAGCGCCTGCCCGGCGAGGTTGCCACGGAACTGCCAGTATTCGTCGACCGCCTTGGGGATCACGCCGGCGTGGAGCTGCTTGGCGCTCTTGGGCTCGCGGAACAGGTAGAAGCCGAGCGACTCCTCGGTGCCGTAGGTCAGCCACTGGTCGATGGTCAGGCCATTGCCCTTGGACTTCGAGATCTTCTCGCCGTTCTCGTCGAGGAACAGTTCGTAGATCAGCCCCTCGGGCTTACGCCCGCCGAGAACCTGCACGATCTTGCCCGACTGGGTGACCGAGTCGGTCAGGTCCTTGCCGCACATCTCGTAGTCGACACCCAGCGCAAACCAGCGCATCGCCCAGTCGACCTTCCACTGCAGCTTGGCCTTGCCGCCGAACGCCGACTGCTCGACGACGGTGCCGTCCTCGTCGGTGAAGCGGATCAGGCCGGTCTTAGCGTCGACGACCTCGACCGGCACCTGCAACACCACGCCCGTGGTGGGCGAGACCGGCAGCACGGGCGAATAGGTCCGGCGGCGCTCCTCGCGCAGCGTCGGCAGCATGACATCGAGGATCGCCTGGTTGCATTCGAGCACCCGCGCCAGCGCGGCGTCGAACGCGCCCGAATTGTAGCGGTCACTGGCCGAGACGAACTCGTAGTCGAAGCCGAAGCGGTCGAGGAATTCGCGCAGCATCGCATTGTTGTGATGCGCGAAGCTCTCGTGCGTGCCGAACGGATCGGAGATGCGGCTGAGCGGCTTGCCGAGGTTGGCGGCGAGTACGTCAGCATTCGGAATGTTGTCCGGAACCTTGCGCAGCCCGTCCATATCGTCGGAGAACGCGACAAGCCGCGTCGGCGCGCCGCCGGTCAGCGCCTCGTAAGCGCGGCGGACGAGCGTGGTGCGCAGGACTTCCTGGAAGGTGCCGATATGCGGCAGGCCCGAGGGACCATAGCCGGTCTCGAACAGCACCGGCGCGCCGTCCGGTTTGCCCTGCGGGAACCGCTTGAGCAGCTTCTGGGCCTCCTGGAAGGGCCAGGCCTTGGACACACGTGCGGCTTCGATCAGGGCATTTTCAGTCATGGCCCGCGCTCTAAGGCGAAATGCGCGATTATCGCAAGGGTTCAGTCGATGGCTCACGTACTCCAGCACCAAAACACGCCGTCATCCCAGCGAAGGCTGGGACCGCTAGCCGCGTAAAGCCCAACCCCTCGGCCGGGCGCCCTGACGATAGTTGGCAATAACAGGCTAACGGTCCCAGCCTTCGCTGGGATGACGGCGTATGAGGAGGAGCGTTCAGCCCCTCCTTGCACGCTCAGTCCCGCCACGCCCAATCATAGACCAACGCGTCCTCGCGGAACGCGAACCGGTCGATGTGACGGGCGACCACGTCGGTCAGGCCCTGCACCGCGTCGCGGTCCTCGCCGGTGATGGTGATGGCGATGCCTTCCGCATCGGCGTCCATCACGGTGACGGCATTGGGGAACGTCACCGTTCCCTTATCGCCGTCCACTGCGGTTTCCAGCTTGTGGCTCCAGTGCTTGCAGAGCTGGCGAACGTACTTGCCGCCATTCGGTGTCTTCACGGTCGCGGCGATGGTGCTCACTTCTCGATCCTTTCGATCTTGCGGGTGGCCTCGTCGATGACATCCGCGATCTGCAGGATGAAATCACGATCAGCCCCTTCGGTCGAGAGCCGGTCGAACACCGCCGTCTTGAGCGCGTGGAACGCCCGGCGCACCGGCGCCGGATCGACCCGGTCGCGTTGTGCGGCAAGCGCCCCGAGGCGGCCCTTGAGTTCGGCGAACTTCTCCGCATCGGCCTCGGCCTTGGCGCGACCTTCGGCGGTGGCCTCGAAAGCCTTGCGGGCGCTGTCGCCGGAGACCGGGGCGATCAGGCCGGTCTCTTCCATGTAGATCAGCGCGGGGTAGACCACGCCCGGGCTCGGCGCATAGTCGCCGCCCGAAAGCGCCTCGATCTCGCGGATCAGTTCATAGCCGTGGCGCGGCGCCTCGACGATCAGGGCGAGCAGCAGGGTCTGCAGTTCGGCCTGGTCGAACAGCCGCTTGCGACGACCGCCGCCGCGCGGACCGTCAGGACCACCGCGTCCGCCGCGACCTTCAAAGCCGCCACCGAAGCCGCCGGGAAAGCCCTTCCCGAACCCGCCACCAAGCGGTCCACGGGCCAGCCCGTACAGGCCGTGCCTGCCGCCGTGGCGGCCAAGCATCGCGCGCAAGTCTTCGGCGCCTTCGGCCATCGCTGCCATCATGTCCTCGCGCCCGAAGCGGCGCTCTCCACCGTGACGGCCGCGTCCGCGACCGTGGTTGCAATCTGAGTTTCTCATCATTCGTTCCATATGTTTCATGATGGTCTCAAGATATATCTTGAGTGAAATCCAACAAGAGGGAAATTTGTATCGAGCCGTAATTTTTTCCGTGGAGCGCGAGAGCCCGGCGTTTCCAATTCCGCCCCCCGTGCCTAATGAGAGGCCATGGCCGCCCTGCCCCTCCCTGCCCTCCACGCCAGTCATGGCGGCTGCTGGCTGCGCGAGAAGGATCTGACGGGCCTCGGCACCCGCCCTCTTTCCAAGGGCGAGGCGGTGATGGCCGCCGCCGACACGCCGCTGCTGATCCTCAACGCGCCCCTGCTGGCGACACGGCTGGGCTATCCGGACCTCTCGGGGCTGGACCTGCTGGAGCTTTACGCCTTCGTCCATCCGGCGCGCTTCGTGGTGCCGACGCCCAAGGGCCTTGCCCATGCCCTCGGCCTCGCCGAGCCGGAGGGTGATTCCGATGTGCCGCGCCTGCTGCAGGAAGCGGCCGGCGCCCTGCTCGACATGTGCGAGAACGGCGCATGGTCGGAACGCGAGGGCGCGTGGACCTCGCTGCAGTCGCTGGTGCGCATGCGCTGGCCCTGGGCCACGCTGCTGACCGGCCGCATCCGCAAGCCCGAACGCGCCGAACGCTGGCTGTTCACCCGCCTGCCCGAATGGGAGGAAACCCCCGAAGTCCCCCAGCCTCGACAAGTCGTGCTGGAGGACGAGGAAGTCCTGCAGCGCCTCGCCAGCCTCACCGGCAGCGCCGCCGAGCAGCGCCCCGGCCAGCGTGCCTATGCGGTGGAGACCGCCCACGCCTTCGCCCCGCGCGAACGGTCCGGCCGCCCGCACGTCCTGCTGGCGCAGGCGGGCACCGGCATCGGCAAGACGCTGGGCTATCTCGCCCCCACTTCGCTGTGGACCGAGAAGGCGGGCGGCACCGTCTGGGTCTCCACCTATACCAAGGCGCTGCAGCGCCAGCTGCGCGCGGAAAGCCGCCGCGCCTGGCCCGAGCGACGCGCCGACGGCACCCGTCCGGTCGTAGTGCGCAAGGGCCGCGAGAACTACCTCTGCCTGCTGAACCTCGAAGATGCGCTGCAGGGTGGCTTCAACGGGCGCGCGGCGATCCTCGCGCAACTGGTGGCGCGCTGGGCGGCGTACTCGCAGGACGGCGACATGATCGGCGGCGACCTGCCCGGCTGGCTCGGCACCCTGTTCCGCCAGCGCGGCATCGCGGCGCTGACCGACCGACGCGGCGAATGCGTCTACGCCGGGTGCCCGCATTACCGGAAGTGCTTCATCGAGCGTGCGACCCGCGCCAGTGTCGGCGCCGATCTCGTGATCGGCAATCACGCCCTCGTCATGGTCAATGCCGCGCGCGGCCGCGATCCGGCTTCCCGCCCGACCCGCGTGGTGTTCGACGAAGGCCATCACGTTTTCGACGCCGCCGACTCCACGTTCGCCGCCGCACTCACTGGCGCCGAGGCGATCGAACTGCGCCGCTGGGTGATCGGCCCGGAGAAAGCCTCCAAGGGCCGCCGCCGGGGCCTCTCCGCCCGCCTCGCCGACGTCGCCAGCTACGACGAGGCAGGCGCCAAGGCCATCGCCGCCGCGCGCGAGGCCGCAGAGGCACTTCCCGGTGACGGCTGGATGGGCCGCATCGCCGAGAACGCCGCGAGCGGGCCGCTGGAAGAACTGCTCGCGGCGGTGCGCGCCACGGTTTATGCGCGTGACGAAAGCGGCGGGCAGGAAGCGGGCTATGGCCTCGAAACCGAAGCGGCCAGCCTCGAAGGTTCGTTCGTTGAGATCGCGCAAGGCGCCCGCGCGGCGCTGGCGGAACTGCGCCAACCGCTGATCCGCCTCGGCATGCGTCTCGAAGCGCTGCTGGAGGAGCCGCCCGACTGGCTCGACGGACCGGGGCGCGCCCGCATCGAAGGCGCACGCCACTCGCTGACATGGCGCGTCGATACGCTGGGCGCGTGGGAATCGCTGCTCGACCGCATGGGCGGCCCGGCCGATCCCGAATACGTCGACTGGCTCGCCGTCGATCGATCGGAAGCGCGCGAGTTCGACATCGGCATCCACCGCCGCTGGCTCGATCCGATGAAGCCGTTCGCGCAAGTCGTGCTCGGACCGGCGCACGGCGTCGTCATGACCTCGGCCACGCTGCGCGACGGCGAGGACTGGGCCAAGGCCATCGCCCGCTCCGGCGCGACGAACATCGAGGTGATGCCGCGCCTGTCGATCCACCAGAGCCCGTTCGACTACGCGACGCAGGCCGAAGTGCTGATCGTCACCGACGTGCTAAAGGGCGACATTCCCGCCCTCTCCGCCGCGTTCGGCCGCCTGATCGAAACCTCGCGCGGGGGCGTGCTCGGCCTGTTCACCGCGATCCGGCGGCTGCGCGCGGTCTATGGCCGCATCGCCGACCGGCTCGCGCGCGGAGGCCTCCCGCTCTACGCGCAGCACGTCGATCCGATCGATACCGGCACGCTGGTCGACATCTTCCGCGACGATCCCGCCGCCTCGCTGCTGGGCACCGATGCCTTGCGCGACGGGGTGGACGTTCAGGGCGATTCCCTGCGCCTCGTCGTGATGGAGCAAGTGCCCTGGCCGCGCCCGACGATCCTGCACCGTGCCCGGCGTCTGGCGGGCGGCGGCAGCGCCTACGACGACACGCTGATCCGCGCCAAGCTGGCTCAGGCGTTCGGCCGCCTCATCCGCAGCCGCGAGGACCGGGGGCACTTCGTCGTGCTCTCGCCCGCGTTCCCCTCGCGCCTGCTCTCCGCCTTCCCGGCAGGCACACCGATCCGCCGGGTTACGCTGGAGGAGGCTTTACAGCGCGTGGCCGGTCATGCTCAAGGAGCCGCAGCGGACCGGGCGGAAGACTCGCAGTCGCTATCCTGATCCGCTGTTGTAGAGTTGGCCCCATGAAAATCCTCGGCATCTTCCGTCACGCCAAATCGGACTGGACCGATGCCCGTCTGCGCGACTTCGACCGCCCGCTCAACAAGCGCGGGCGGGTCGGGGCGGGTGTCATGGGCAAGCACATCCTCGAACACGGTGTAGGCTGGCGCTACATCCTCGCCTCGCCCGCCGTGCGCGTCACGCAGACGATCGAGCTTGCCGGTGAAGCGGCCGGAGAGACGCCGCCCGTCACCTGGGACCGGCGCATCTACCTCGCCAGTTCGGCAGCGTTGATCGATGTGCTGAAAGATCAGGAAACGGACCCGCGCTCGATCCTGCTGGTCGGGCATAATCCGGGGCTGGAGGATCTGATCTTCGACCTCGTGCCGGATGATGGCTCCAGTCCGTTGCGCGATGTGGTTGAGGACAAGTTCCCCACCGCTGCCTATGCGGTGGTGGAACTGGACATAGAGCACTGGTCTGACTTGCGCGAAGGCTGCGGTCGGCTGACGCATCTGGTGCGCCCGCGCGACCTCGATCCCTCGCTCGGGCCGAGCCTGACCGAGTAACACCGCGCCAGGGCATACAAGCACCCGTCATCCCAGCGAAAGCTGGGACCGCTGGCAGTGCTTGAGGCGAAACCTATCGTCGAAGTGCCCTGACGCTGGCTCACGCCTAAAGATTTTCCAGCGGTCCCAGCCTTCGCTGGGATGACGGGCGTTTTGCTGGGAACGGGGAGAGCATTGCCCTCCCCCCGAAATCACCCCTGCACCGTCTCCGTAATTCCCGCCAGGTGCAGCTTGTGCGCGAGATACCGCTCGGCATCGAGCGCGGCCATGCAGCCCACGCCCGCAGCGGTGATCGCCTGACGGTAGACATGGTCCGACACGTCGCCCGCCGCGAAGACGCCGGGAATGGCGGTCTTGGGGGTGCCCGGCTCGACGATCAGATAGCCGGTGTCGTCCATCGCCAGCTTGCCCTTGAACAGCTCGGTCGCGGGCGCGTGGCCGATCGCGACGAAGGCGCCGTCGGCCAGCAGCTCGCTCTGCTCGCCGGTCTCGGTGTCGATCAGCGCTAGAGCGCGCAGGGCGCCGTTCTCACCCGCGAGGAAGCGGTCGACCTTCTTGTTCCAGACCGTCGTGATCTTGGGGTGCGCGAAGAGGCGATCCTGCAGGATCTTCTCCGAACGCAGCGAATCGCGGCGGTGCACCAGCACCACCTCGGTCGCGTGGTTGGTGAGGTAGAGCGCTTCCTCAACCGCGGTGTTGCCGCCGCCGATCACGACCACCTTCTTGCCGCGATAGAAGAACCCATCGCAGGTCGCGCAGGCCGAGACGCCCTTGCCCGAAAGTTCCTGCTCGCCGGGGACGCCCAGCCACTTGGCCTGCGCGCCGGTGGCGATGACGAGGGTGTCGCCTTCGTAGATATCGCCGCCGTCACCGGTCGCGATGAAGGTGTCGCCCGAAAGATCGACGTTGGTGATCGTGTCCCACATCATGCGGGTGCCGACGTGGACCGCCTGCGCTTCCATCTCCTGCATCAGCCAGGGGCCCTGGATGACCTCGCGGAAGCCGGGGTAGTTCTCGACGTCGGTGGTGATGGTCAGCTGGCCGCCGGGCTGCAGGCCCTGCACCACGATCGGCTCCATCCCCGCGCGCGCGCCGTAGATGGCGGCGGAAAGTCCGGCCGGGCCGGAACCGATGATGAGCATGCGGGTCTTGTGCGTGGTCGCCATTTCGTAACTCTCGCGTGAAATCCTTGGCCCGCGAGATAGGGCCTTGCGCCTCGCTCGCCAAGCGCTGCGGCGGAAAAGCATTACTTTCATCCCCGCAAATTCGCCCTTGGATTGACCTGTGCGGCGCGCGTCCCCATCCAACGAGGATGAAGAACCAGCTCGGCCCCACCTCGAACCGTTTCGTCTCGCAGCGCCTGCGCCTGCACTATGTCGATTGGGGCAATTCCGATGCCCCGCCGCTGATCCTGCAGCATGGCGGGCGCGACCACTGCCGCAGCTGGGACTGGGTGGCCGAGGAACTGCGCCGCGACTGGCACGTCATCTGTCCGGACCTGCGCGGCCACGGCGACAGCGAGTGGAGCCCGGAGGGGCACTACGGCATGGACGCCTTCGTCTACGACTTCGCGCAGCTGGTGCATACCCTCGGGCACGAGCAGGTGACGATCGTAGCGCACTCTCTGGGCGGCAACATCGCGACGCGCTTCACCGGGCTGTTCCCCGAGAAAGTGGCGAAGTTCGTCAACATCGAGGGCCTCGGCCCGCCGCCGGCCATGCGGCGCGAGCAGGAGAGCGAGGGCGCGGGGCCGCGCCTGCGCAAGTGGGTGGAAGACAAGCGCAAGGCCTCGGCTCGCACGGTACGCAAGTACGCCTCCCTGCGCGACGCCTACCAGCGCATGAAGGAGGAAAACGGCTTCCTCACCGACGAACAGGCCCGCCATCTCACCATCCATGGCGCCACCCGCAACGAGGACGGCACCTGGAGCTGGAAGTTCGACAATTACCTGAACGTCTGGACCGCCTCGGACCTGCCCACCGATCACATCGTCGAACTGTGGCGGGCGATAACCTGTCCCACGCTGATGCTGTGGGGCAAGGACAGCTTCGCCGCCAGCCCGGCAGGCGACGGACGGATGGAGTTCTTCCCGAGCGCGCGGCTGATCGAGTACGAGAACGCCGGGCACTGGCTCCACCACGACCAGTTCGACCGGTTCATGGGCGATGTGCAGGCGTTTCTGGCATAAGTTACTCCCCCCGTGGGAAGGATGCACGCGCGTCGCCATCCCCAACGTCGGATCCCCAACGTCGTCATCCCAGCGAAGGCTGGGACCGCTGGCCGCGCAAAGCCCAACCCTCGACAGGGCGTTTGAACGATAGTTGGCCGTAACAGGCCAGCGGTCCCAGCTTTCGCTGGGATGACGAGGTTGGGCGTGCAGTTAGCGCACGCGGAAATACCCGCTGGCGAGTGCGGGCCATTACGCCGGGGAAATCAACGCATCCGAAGTGAACATCGGGTCGGCGTCGGGAGCGTCCAAGCAGGGACGCGGGGTTTTGTTTTCCGTGAAGCTCTGGCGAGCGGCCGGGTAACTCACGGTGCAGCCCGGCTCGACCTGTATTCCATCGGAAAGTCCCATGTGGCCGTCGTTAGGGTTCGCATCGTTATCGGCCGAAGGCTATCCGGGATGGCCCTCCCATGTCCTGCCGTGTGTCGCAGGAACGTATGGACGGCGTTTCCGGTAGCGCAGAGACAGTCCGGGTCTTCGATGGACGCGTGGTTTGCGCGATCGCGGCTGAAACCGCATCCCGGCCCACGACGCCGACCCGATACACCGAAGCAATGTGATCTGCACCGCTCCGGATGCTGGGGCATATAACCCATTTGGTTACCAATGTCAAGTCTCAACAAGAGCCGCAAGCATTCGTTCCCGCTTTACGGCATCCACGCCCAGCGCCTGTTCCAGATAGGCATCGAACGTGCCGTATCGTTCCTCGACCGCTTGCCACGCGGCTTCCAGATAGTCGGGCTCGACGCCCATCAGCACCTGCAGCACGGCATCGTCGAGTTGGCCGGTGATCGCCCGGATCGCCTCCGCACCCGAGGCGATGCGCGCCTTGACGTTTCCGGCACTGTTGGTGAGCAGATAGTCCGCCATGATGTCATCGCGGTGGATACCCAGCGCAGCGTGCAGCATCGCGACCGCAATCCCGGTGCGATCCTTGCCCGCCATGCAATTGACCAGGCTGGGTCCCCGCCCCCGCGCCAGTTCGTCGAACCAGTCCCGTATCATCGCCTGCAGTTCAGGCCGGAAGCAGATGCCCCCGTAATTGCGCGTCAGGCTCTCGCGCGTGGACTGCGCGGTACGCTGCCGGGTCGTCTTCGCCGCGGCCAGATGCGGGGCGTGGCGCAAGTCCGGATCGTTGGCGAAGAACACTCGCGCGGCGAATGTCTGGGGGCGGCGGCAGGGATGCACACTCCGTTCCCTGGACGTCCGCAAGTCGAAGACGCTCGTGAGCCCAAGCGCGGCGATATGCTCGAGGTCTGTATCGCTTGCACCGTGATGCTGGCCGGATCGCCACACCACCGCGCACTTCATCTTCCCGCCCGCAGCAACCGCATAGCCGCCCGCATCGCGGAAATTGTGCACCCCTTCAAGGAGCAGGATACGATCGTTCAAGCGACCCACCGAGCCTCCAGCCATTGCCGAACAATAGCCGTGTTCAGTATCTCTTCTCACACGATCGGGACAGGCTTTTCAGGAACGCCGGGGCGACGATCACCGCTTGCCGACATGCACAAGGCGCGTGCTGCGCAGATGACCTCGGACGCGGACGTGAGCTTGCGGCGGTAGGTAAAACAGTCCGGAGCCGCGCCATCGGACGCGGCACGAACGGTCAGGCCAGAAGGAAGTACCCAAGCGCGGCCCAGCAGGCCATGCAAAGCAGGATCGCGATCGTCAGGCCGCGCCCGTCATGCTCCTCACCACGGTCCATGCGCTCTGCGGCGTAGACCATGCCCGCCGACAGGCGCGTGGAGAAATCGCGTCCGCTATCAGGGATACGTTCGAAACGGAGAATATTGTCGTCAGCGACCTTCATAACGCATCCTCAAATGGTCGAGGCGGTTGTCACGCGTGGTTCCCGCGCCATGGCCGCCCGGATCAATCCCGAAAGGGTGCGCCTGTTGACGTCACTCCGATTTCTTTGCTGGGACAAGTTCTACCAGAATCCGTCGCTTTGTTCCAGAATATCCCGAATGCCTCACATCATTTTAATCCCCAATGCGGCAGCGATATTATACTCATAACGAAGGTAATTTTCGTACCGATTGGTGAAATATCCGCACTAAGAAGGTGGAGGGCGTTATTGCGGTGCAAAACGATCGCAAGCCCCGGAAATGCGGTCCAACTGCAATCGTTGCGCAAGTCCGGGATACCGGTTTCGCCGCAGGGCAGCAGCAACAGAACGCGGCTGCGGCGAATCTCGCGGACCGCACGGAGAACGACGACGCGACCGTCGCCCCTGCGCCGGTTTTCCGTCCGGCTGTTCCGCCGCCGCGCCGAGGTGATTCGGGCGGCGCGACGGATCATCGGCGGTTAAGCTCTCCGCCATCTTGCTGCCGACGCAAGCGCGGCCTAGGAACGGGGCCATGACCGCTCACCCGCGCCTGAAGATCAAGATCCAGATCCATTCCGGCGACGAGATCGCGATGGGACCGGGAAAGGCCGACCTTCTCGATGCAATCCGCGAACACGGATCGATCTCCGCCGCAGGGCGCGCGATGGCGATGAGCTACCGCCGGGCGTGGCTTCTGGTCGATGTCATGAACCGCTGCTGGGATGCCCCGCTGGTCCAGACCGCCCCCGGCCGCGCGGCGACGAGCGGCGCGCGGCTGACCGAACTCGGAGAGGCGGTGCTCGCCCACTACCGCGCCTTGCAGGATGGCATCGCGCACGCCGCGCGCGGTCCCGACTACGACGCGCTCGCCGCACGCCTGCTGCCCGAGCCGCGCGCCTCGCAGAAGGATTGAACGGCGCCTTACCGCGCCCGGCTTGCAATCGACCACACGCGATATACTGTCGAATACAATACGCCTTCCCGGAGATTTGTGATGCGCAAGTTCGTGGCCCTGCTGCTGGCGGTCCTGGCCGTCCTGTACGGAGCCGCCGCTCCCGTTAGCGCGGCTTCGGGCGGACAACCGCCGCTGGTGCTGGCCGCGGCGAGCCTGCAGGAATCGATGAACGCCGCCGCCGACGCCTGGGCGCGCAAGGGGCATCCGCGCCCGCGCATCTCGTTCGCCGCGTCCTCCGCGCTTGCCCGCCAGATCGCCTCGGGCGCTCCGGCGGACCTGTTCGTCTCCGCCGACGAGCCGTGGATGGACGACGTGCAGGGCAAGGGACTGGTGCGCAAGGGCACGCGCGTCTCATTCCTGCGCAACGACCTCGTGCTGATCGCCCCGCGCGCCAGCACTATCCGCCTGCGGATCGGGCGCGGCATGCCGCTGGCCAGGGCGCTCGGCAACGGGCGGCTGGCGATCGCCGACCCTGCGGGCGTTCCGGCGGGCATCTACGGCAAGCAGGCGCTGACCCGGCTGGGCGTGTGGCCCTCGGTTCAGGACCGGCTCGCCCCGGGGGACAGTGTGCGCGGCGCGCTCGCTCTGGTGAGCCGGGGCGCCGCGCCGCTCGGCATCGTCTACGCGACGGACGCCCGCGCCGATCCCGGCGTGCGCGTGGTCGGCACCTTCCCGCCCGCGAGCCACGACCCGATCAGCTACCCGGTCGCCACCCTTTCCTCCTCCCGCAACCCGGAAGGCGAGGGATTCCGCCGCTACCTGATCTCGGCCGAGGGCAAGGCGCTGTTCCGCCGCTTCGGCTTCGGGACGAAGTAAGCCACAGGTGAACCCGCTTTCACCGGCCGAATGGGAGATACTGGTTCTCTCGCTCAAGGTCGGCGGTGTCGCCATAGCGGCGGCGCTGCCGGTGTCCTTCGCGCTCGCCTGGGTGCTGGCGCGCTGGCGCTTTCCGGGCAAGGTGCTGGTCGATGCGATGGTCCATCTGCCGCTGGTGCTGCCGCCGGTCGTGACCGGCTGGCTGCTGCTGCTGGCCTTCAGCCCGAACGCCCTGCTCGGCGGCTTCCTAGAGCGCACGCTCGGCCTGACCTTCCTGTTCCGCTGGACCGGCGCGGCGCTGGCCGCCGCCGTGATGGCGCTGCCGCTGATGGTGCGCGCGATGCGCCTCTCGCTGGAAGCGGTCGACCGCCGACTGGAGAGCGCCGCGCGCACGCTCGGCGCGGGGCCGTGGCGCACCTTCGTCACCGTCACCCTGCCTCTCAGCGCCAATGGGGTGCTGGCGGCGCTGGTGCTCGGCTTCGCGCGCTCGGTCGGGGAGTTCGGCGCGACCATCACCTTCGCCTCCAACATCCCGGGCGAGACGCAGACCCTGCCGCTGGCGATCTACAGCGCGCTGCAGGTGCCCGGCTCCGACCTGCAGGTGGCGCGTCTCGCGGGACTTTCGGTCGCGCTGTCGGTCGCGGCATTGGTGCTGTCCGAATGGCTCGCCCGGCGCAGCGGGCAGGAGCGGGGTCGCCATGTCGTTTGACGTCGCCCTCACCCTGAAACGCGGCGAGCGGCGGATGGACTATGCCTTCGTCGCCGGAGCGGGCCTGACGGCGCTGTTCGGCCCCTCCGGTGCAGGCAAGACCAGCCTGCTCGACGCCGTCGCGGGCCTGCTGCGCCCGGCGGAGGGACGCATCGCGGTCGCCGGAGCCACTCTGTTCGACAGCGCCGCGCGCATCGACCTCCGGCCCGAGAAGCGGCGCTGCGGATACGTCTTCCAGGACCTGCGCCTGTTCCCCCACCGCTCGGTCCGCCGCAACCTCGAGTTCGGCCGCCGGGAGGGCTCGACGCTCGACCGGGATCATACGCTCGACCTGCTCGGCATCGCCGGATTGCTCGACCGCATGCCCGCGACGCTGTCCGGCGGCGAGGCCCAGCGTGTCGCAATCGGGCGCGCGCTGCTGTCCGCGCCCGAATTCCTGCTCATGGACGAGCCACTCGCATCGGTCGACGTGGCGCGGCGCGAGGATATCCTGCGCCTGATCGAGCGCATTCGCGACGAACTGCGCCTGCCGATCCTCTACGTCAGCCACGACCGCGCGGAAGTGGAGCGGCTCGCGCAGACGATCGTGCCGGTTGCCGGTCCGGGGATTGACGCGGCCTGAGCGCACCGCAAGTCTGGTAACGGGACTTGTCAGTTCTCTCGCGCCGGGCGTCCGCGTATGGGCGTCGCGCGGAAAAACGGAGGGAATCAATGCGCATTCTGGTGGTGGGACCGACGGGCCGGACAGGCAGTCATGTGATCGACGCACTGCGCGGCCGCGATCCCGACGCCGATATCCGGGGCCTGTGCCGCTATCCACAGGAGCCTGCGCGCGCGATCGAAACGGTCCCCGGCAATCTCGACACCGGCAGCGCCAAGGCACGCGCCATCGAGACTGTTCCCGGCAACCTCGATACCGGCACCAGCAGGAAGCGCGCCATCGAGACGGTCCCGGGAAATCTCGATACGGGAAGCGCCAGGGCACGCGCCATCGAAACCGTTCCCGGCAACCTCGACACCGGCAGCGGCAAGAAGAAGCGCGCGGTGGAACTGGTTGTCGACCCGCTCGAAGGCAGCATCGCCATGTCGCGCGCGATCGAGACGGTGCCCGGCAATCTCGACACCGGCACGCGCCGCGCCCATTCCATCACCTGCCTGACCGGCGATCTCGAAAACCCTGCCGACCGTGCGCGGGCGGTCGAGGGCATCGACGTCGTCATCCACTACGCCCCCGCCTTCCACCCGCGCGAAGCGGCGATGGGCACCGGGATGATCGACGCGGCGGTGGCGGCGGGCGTCTCGCGCTTCATCTACGTCTCGGCGCTGCATGCGCAAGTCACCAGCGTGCCCGGTCATGCCGCCAAGCTGGCGGTCGAGGCATACCTCGCGGAATCCGGCCTCCAATGGACGGTGCTGCGCCCGCAGACCTACATGCAGAACATCGATGTCGCCGCCGTGCTGGAAGCCGGTGCGCTGGACCTGCCCTTTGCGCTCACGACGCGGCAGGGCTATCTCGACATGGCCGATCTGGCGGATGTGGTCGCCAAGGTCGCGAGCGAGGACGGCCATGCCCTCGCGACTTACGATCTGGCAAGCGACGAGGCGCTGAGCACGGCGGAGATCGCAGCCCTCGTCACCACAGTGAGCGGACGATCGGTGACTGCTGGGGAACTCCCCGTCGCACAGCTCGTCGCCGGACTGGAAGCGGCAGGCCCTGCCTTTGCTTACGTCGCCGATGCGGTCACGCGCCTCAACGCCTGGCAGGCCCGCAGTGGCGGCCGGGGCAACCCCGGCGCGCTGCGCTGGCTGCTCGGCCGCGAACCTGCGAGCTTCGAGGACTACGTGCGCCGCAGTCTGACCGAATAGATCAGCCTGCGCCGATCAGTTCGCGGCCGATGAGCATGCGGCGGATTTCGTTCGTGCCTGCGCCGATGTCGAGCAACTTGGCATCGCGCAGGTAGCGTTCGACCGGCCAGTCCTTGGTATAGCCTGCGCCGCCCAGTGCCTGCACCGCCTCGCCCGAGACGCGGAAGGCGTTCTCGCTCGCCAGCAGGATCGCGCCCGCTGCGTCGAAGCGCGTGGTCTGCCCGGCATCGCAGGCGCGCGCCACGGCATAGACGTAGGCGCGCGCGGACTGCAGCGCGACGTACATGTCCGCGACCTTGGCCTGCATCAGCTGGAACGCGCCGATCGGCTTGCCGAACTGCCTGCGCTCGCGAAGGTAGGGAATGACGGTGTCGAGGCATGCCTGCATGATGCCAAGTTGAAGGCCCGCCAGCACCACCCGCTCATAGTCGAGCCCGCTCATCAGCACGCCGACGCCGCCGTGCAGCGGCCCCATGACGTTCTCTTCCGGCACCAGGCAGTCGTCGAACACCAGCTCGCACGTGGGCGAACCGCGCATGCCCATCTTGTCGATCTTCTGGCCGATGGAGAAGCCCGGCATGCCCTTCTCGATCAGGAAGGCGGTGATGCCTTTGGAGCCCTCGCCGGTCTTGGCATAGACGACCAGGGTATCGGCATAAGTGCCGTTGGTGATCCAGAACTTGGTGCCGTTGAGGCGGAAGCCTCCAGTAACCGCATCGGCGCGCAGTTTCATGCCGACGACGTCGGACCCGGCGCCCACCTCGGACATGGCGAGGCTGCCGATGTGCTCGCCCGAGATCAGCTTCGGCAGATACTTCGCCTTCTGTTCCTCGGTGCCCCAACGGCGGATCTGGTTGACGCACAAGTTCGAATGCGCGCCGTAGGACAGCCCGACCGAGGCCGATGCGCGGCTGACCTCCTCCACCGCGATGACGTGTTCGAGATAGCCCAGGCCGATGCCGCCCCACTCCTCCTCGACCGTCAGGCCATGGAGGCCCAGCGCGCCCATCTCGGGCCAGAGATCGCGGGGGAACCAGTCTTCGGCGTCCACTTTCGCGGCGATGGGGGCGATCCGCTCGTCAGCGAAGCGCGAAACGCTTTCGCGGATCATCTGCGCGCTTTCGCCCAGAGCGAAGTCGAAATCGGGGGTGGCGCGCATGGGTTCCTCTCCTCTGGCTGCCTGATCTTTGACAACGCTCCTAGAGCAATATCGATGCAGCGCGAAGACGGAATATTACGAGAACCCGCGCAATTATGTCTCCGCACCAATTCTCAGCGAGGCGAGCGCCGCGACCAGCAGAGTGCCCGCTGCGAAGGCCATCGTCCAGATCGGCTCGCCGGGAAAGAAGGCCTTCATGATCGAGCCCATCACCGTCGCGACCAGCAGTTGCGGCAGCACCACGAAGACGTTGAACAGGCCCATGTAGATGCCGAGCTTCGACTGCGGCAGGCTGCTCGCGAGGATGGCGTAAGGCATCGCGAGGATCGAGGCCCAGGCGATGCCGATGCCGATCTCGCACGCGATCAGGGCCTTGGGATCGCGCAGCAGCAGGAACCCGGCAAAGCCCAGCGCTCCCGCCACGAGGCACAGCGCATGCGTCCGCGCCTTGCCCAGCCGGGCCGAAAGCATCGGCAGCAGCGCCATCGCGGCGATAGCCGCCACGCCGTTGTAGACCGAGAACAACACGCCGACCCAGTTGCCCGCTTCCTGATAGGCAGCACTCGCGGGGTCGGCCGATCCGAAGTGGTACTGCGCCACTACCGGCGTCGTGTTGATCCACATGATGAACAGCGCCGACCAGCTGAAGAACTGCACGAAGGCGAGCCGCTTCATCAGCGGCGGCATTCCCGCGAAGTCACCGACGATCCCTGCCAGCATCGAAGCACTGCGGCCCGAGCGCGCAAGGCCGATAGCGGCCATGATGGCGATGCCGTAGCCTGCGAGGAGCGCGGCGAGGAGATAGACTTCCTTCTCCAGAGCCCATGCCTTGACGAGCGCCGCAACGACAGCACCGGCGACGATCCACGGCAACCCGTTCCAGATCGGGCGCCCGGCGAGTGCAGCAGCACTGGCGCCCTCCGCCTCCTGCGCATCCCCGAACGCCGCTTGCTCCTCGGGCGAGTATTCGCGCGTCGTCAGCACCGTCCAGAGCACGGCAGCCAGCAGCGCCAGTCCCCCTGCCCAGAAGCTGTAGCGTACCGTATCGGGAATCTCGCCGAGCGCCGCCGCGTTGGAGACGCCGAAGTGCTCCAGCGCATAAGGAAACAGCGACCCCACCACCGCGCCCGCGCCGATAAAGGCGGTCTGCACGGCATAGCCCGCCGTGTGCTGATCCTTGCGCAGCATATCGCCCACGAAGGCGCGGAAGGGCTCCATCGAGACGTTGAGGCTGGCGTCGAGCATCCACAGCAGCAGCGCCGCCATCAGCAGGCCCGACGAGGATCCGGCGCTCTCCGGCATCGCCAGCAGCGCGATCGTCGCCAGCACCGCGCCCGCCAGGAAATAGGGACGGCGACGACCGAGGCGCCCCAGCCACGTCCGGTCTGACATGTGACCGACGATGGGCTGGACCAGCAGGCCGGTCAGCGGCGCGGCGACCCAGAGCGCGGGGAGATCATCGATCCCCGAGCCCAGCGACTGGAAGACGCGGCTCATGTTGGCGTTCTGCAGCGCGAAGCCGATCTGGATGCCGAAGAACCCGAAGCTGATGTTCCACAGCCCCGCCCAGCCCTGCCGGGGTTTCTCCGAAGCCATGTCCGTCATCGCATCCCTTCCCTAAGCTCGCGGACTTGACGCCGCGCAGTCCGCCCGCCTTGCACGATGCGCCGGATGCGACAACATGCATACGAATGCCTAGCCGGTCATGCCCAAGCTGATCCGGATGAAACCGGCACCCGTTCCTTCCCGCTCAGGCTGAGCTTGTCGAAGCCCCCTCGACAAGGCACCTGCCTAACTACGCTACCCCGCCGTGCTTCGCCGCACCACCAGACGCGCCGGCAGCGTGCGCGAGGGCGCCGCGCGGTCCGCGATCTGGTCGGCCAGCGTCTCGACCAGAATTTCTCCGGCGCGCCTGAGGTCCTGCATCATCGTGGTCAGCGGCGGGTTGGTCATGCTGGCAGCGGGAAGGTCGTCGAAGCCCATCACCGCCACGTCGCCGGGGATCGACAGGCCCGCCTCGCCCAGCGCGCGCATGGCGCCGATGGCGATGAGGTCGCTGGCCGCGAAGACGGCGTCGAAAATCACCCCTTCGCCAATCACCTCGCGCATCGCCGCATGGCCCATGTCCTCGAGGTTTACCACGTCGCGTTGCAAGCGCGGGTCCACCGTCACCCCCGCCTCGCCGAGCGCCTCGCACAGCCCCCGGTAACGATCGGCAAACTCGGGATAATGCTCATCCGCCTGCCCGAGAAAGACGATGCGCCGACGGCCAAGGCCGAGCAGATGCTCCCCAGCCAGCCGCCCCGCGCCGAGGTTGTCGGAACCGACCGTCGCCCCGATATTGACCTCGTCCACGCTGCCCCAGCGCACGAAGTGCGTGCCCTGCCCGACCAGTTGGCGCAGACGGCTCTCGTAAAGCGTATAGTCCCCGTAGCCGAGCAGGATCAGGCCGTCGGCGCGGTGGCTGTCCTGATAGCGCACGTGCCAGTCGTCCTCCAGCTTCTGGAACGAGATCAGCAGGTCCAGCCCCCGGCTGGCGCACTCGCGCGTGATCGCGCCGAGCATGGCGAGGAAGAACGGGTTGATCTTGGAATCGTCGGGCGACTGTTCCTCGAAGAACAGCAGCGCGATCGTGTTCGAACGCTGCGACCGCAGCGACGAGGCGTTCTTGTCCACCGAGTAGTTCAACTCGCGCGCGATCGCCTCGATCCGCTCGCGCGTAGCGGCGCTGACCGACTTGCTCCCCCGCAGCGCGCGGCTGACGGTGGGCTGCGAGACACCGGCGCGATAGGCGATGTCGAAGCTGGTCGGGCGGTTGGTCGGCTTGCGTCCCATGGTCTCCTCCACCCGATGCTGCGCCGCAACAATGCCACAGTACCAGGTAGCTAACTTCATATAATCACGTAATTACGCGGTATCCTGATCGTTGCACGGAAGACACGCCGCGTTTCCCTCCGGCATCTACGTATACGTATGCCATATTATGCGCAACGTAGGACCGCCTTAAGCAGAGGGGGTCGAATGGAGTCGCGGCAGAAATGCACGGGCTCATCAGGAGGAGATGCCGGGCGCCAGGTGTGCTGTCCCGGCCAGAACAGGGGAGGACACTTCATGTCGCTTCGTAACGAGTTTTCGGCCGCGGGCACTTCGTCCCGCATGGCCATCGCCGCCGCCATGATCGCGGCTGCCCTTCCTGCCGCAGCGTGGGCGCAGGACGCCGCCCCGGCGGAGGACAACGCCAGCGCCGACACCATCGTCGTCACCGGCTACCGCGCATCGCTGCTCAACGCGATCAACCAGAAGCGCAACGCCGAGCAGATCGTCGAGAGCGTCTCGGCCGAAGACATCGGCAAGCTGCCTGACGCCTCGATCGCGGAATCGATCGCCCGCCTGCCAGGCCTGACCTCGCAGCGCGTCAACGGCCGCTCGAACTCGATCGCCATCCGCGGCTTCGCGCCGGACTTCTCGACCACGCTGCTGAACGGCCGCGAGCAGACCTCGACCGGCGACAACCGCGCGGTCGAATACGATCAGTATCCGTCCGAAGTCGTCAGCGCCGTCAACGTCTACAAGACGCCGATGGCCAGCCTCGTCGGCCAGGGCCTGTCGGGCACCGTCGACATGCGCACGATCCGTCCGCTCGACACCGGCAAGCGCGTCATCTCGGTCGGCGCGCGCGGCACTTATGCCGATCTCGGCAAGCTGAACGCGGGCTCCAAGGACAAGGGCTACCGCCTCAACGCCACGTACGTGGACCAGTTCGCCGATGACACCATCGGCATCGCGCTGGGCGCCAGCTATCTGAACGAGCCTTATCAGGTCCAGGAATTCAACTCCTGGGGCTATGCCGACACGCCCGAAGGCGACAAGGTCATCGGCGGCTCCAAGTCCTACGTGACCTCGACCACGCTCAAGCGCCTCGGCCTCAACGGCACGCTGCAGTGGAAGCCGACGCCGAACCTGACGATGACGCTCGACGGGTTCTACTCGAACTTCAAGGACAACCAGGTCAAGCGCGGCATCGAACTGCCGCTGTACTACGACCCCGACACTGCCTCGCTCGCCAATGCGACGGTGACGGACGGCATGGTCACCTCGGGCACCTTCAACGGCGTCAAGAGCGTGGTGCGCAACGACCTGTTCCAGCGCCACGCGAAGCTCTATTCGTTCGGCTGGAACACCAAGTGGGAAGGCGACGACGGCTGGAAGGCGTTCTTCGACGTCAGCTATTCCAAGACCGACCGCAGCGAACTGACCATCGAGACACTGGCCGGGACCGGCCGCAACACGATCGGCGCGCTCGACAGCATCGGCTTCACCATGACCGACAAGGGCGCGGTGTTCTCGCCCAGCCTCAACTACGGCGACTACAACCTGATCCTGCTGACCGGCCCGCAGGGCTGGGGCGGCGATCAGACCGCCGTGGACGGCACCAAGATCCTCAACGGGCAGGACGGCTACTACAACAATCGCCACATCAAGGATGAGTTGTGGCAGTACCGGGTCGAGGTCGAGCACGAGTTCGAGAGCGGCCTGCTCCACTCGTTCCAGGTCGGCTGGAACTACACCAACCGCTCCAAGACGCTGGTTCCGGAAGAGTATTTCCTCGGCCTGAAGGCCAATACCGATGGCCTCACCAGCGTCACCATCCCCGAGGAATACCGCCTCAAGGGCGAGACGCAGCTCAGCTACCTCGGCCTCGGTCCGGTCGTCAGCTACGATCCGGCAGCGCTGGTGCGAGACGGCATCTATAACCTTGTCGCGAACCCCTACGGCGACGTCATCGTCAAGAGCTACGCCATCCGCGAGCGCCTGATGACCGGCTATATCCAGGGGAACCTCGATGCCGACATCGGCTCGGCGCACCTGACCGGCAACTTCGGCGTGCAGGCGCAGTGGACCGACCAGAACTCGGTCGGCGCCGGTGCCATCCTGCTGCAGCCGCCGGTGAACCCGAACGGCTCGCCCAACATCGGCGCCCGCGTCCGCAAGGTCAGCACCGACTATCTCGACGTGCTGCCCAGCCTCAACCTCTCGCTGCGCTTCCCGAGCGACACCGTGATCCGCTTCGCCGCCGCGCGCGAGATCATCCGCCCGCGCCTCGACGACATGCGCGCCTCGGAGAAGTTCGACTACACGATCACCGGCAACGTGGCCCAGGTCACCGGCGAGTCCGGCAACCCATACCTGCGTCCCTGGCGCGCCAATGCGCTCGACCTGACGTTCGAGCAGTACTTCGGCGGCAAGGGCGTGATCGCGGCGCAGTTCTTCTGGAAGGACCTGAAGAGCTACATCTACAACCAGCAGTCCACCGTGCCCACCGACAGCCTCGCGCTGCAGGACCCGGGCGCAGGCGTGGTGCTGTCGCCGACCGCGCAGTACACGATCCCGGTCAACGGCAAGGGCGGCAAGCTCTACGGCGTCGAAATCGCCACCACCCTGCCGTTCGAGACCATCATTCCGGCACTCGAAGGCTTCGGCGTGACCGGCTCGGTCGCCTATACCAAGAGCAAGATCCAGGCGACGCCGGACTCGCCCTCGGGCGATCTGCCGGGCTATTCGAAGTGGGTCGCCAACGGCACCGCCTACTTCGAGAAGTGGGGCTTCAACGCACGCGGTTCGGTGCGCTACCGTTCGACGTTCCTGGGTGAAGTCTCCGGCTTCGCCGCCAACCGCGTACGCCGCCGCGCGGCTGCGGAAACGATCGTGGACGCGCAGATCGGCTACGACTTCCAGGCCGGTAGCGCGCTGGAGGGCCTGTCGCTCTACGTGCAGGGGCAGAACCTGACCAATGCGCCGTTCATCACGACCAACCCGGGCGATAGCCGCGAGGTCATCGACTACCAGACGTACGGCCGCCGTTTCCTGGCCGGTTTCACGTATAAGTTCTAACTCCCCCCGGCGCCGCGATGGAACCCTCCTCCTCCTCAACGGCGCCACACCGGCGGAACCGTCGAAGTTATCCCTCCCTTCGACGGTTCCGCCTACCCTTCCCCGACGGCCATCCGGAGATCGCCTGTGATGAACCGCCTGATACCTTCTCTCTCGGCCCTCGCGCTGGCCCTCTCCAGCGGCGGCGCGTTCGCCGGGACGGTCGAGGACATGCGCGCCCGCACGCCCGAGCAGGAAGTGATCTATTTCGTCCTGCCCGACCGTTTCGAGAACGGTGACACCGCCAACGACGAAGGCGGTCTTGGGAGCGGCCTCAAAGGCGGCAAGCTGCAGACCGGCTTCGACCCCACCGACAAGGCGTTCTACCACGGCGGCGACCTCAAGGGCCTGACCGCGCGGCTGGATTACATCCAGGGCCTCGGCGCCAGCGCACTGTGGGTCGGGCCGATCTTCAAGAACAAGCCGGTGCAAGGCCCCAAGGGCAACGAGAGCGCGGGATACCACGGCTACTGGATCACCGATTTCACGGCTGTCGATCCGCACTTCGGCACCAACGAGGACTTCAAGGCGCTCGTCGAGGCCGCGCATGCCCGGGGCATGAAGGTCTACATGGACATCATCGTCAACCACACGGCGGACGTGATCCAGTACAAGGAAGGGGTCTCGCAGGGGTATCCCTATCGTTCCAAGGCGGACTATCCGTTCTCGACCCGGGGCGGCGTGAAGGGTCCGGCGATCAACCCCGGTTTCCTTGGAGAAACGGTGCAAACGCCTGAGAACTGGGCGAAACTGACCGATCCCTCGTTCGCCTACACCCCCGTCGTGCCCAAGGCGGAGAAGGACGTCAAAGTCCCCGCCTGGCTCAACGATCCGATCTACTACCACAACCGCGGCAACACCGACTGGAAGGGCGAGAGCGCGCAGTACGGCGACTTCGTCGGCCTCGACGACCTCGCCACCGAGAACCCGCGCGTGGTCGATGGGATGATCGAGATCTACGGCAGCTGGATCGACCGCTTCGGCATCGACGGCTTCCGCATCGACACCGCGCGCCATGTAAACGCGGAGCTGTGGCAGAAGTTCGTGCCCGCCATGCTGGAGCGCGCGAAGGCAAAGGGAATCAACAACTTCCATATTTTCGGCGAAGTCGCGACGGGCGATTACGACCCTGCCCTCCTCGCCTCATGGACGCGCAATGCGGGCCTGCCGGGCGTGCTCGACTTCGCGTTCATGCGGGCGGTCGACGATGCTGCCGGCGGCGCCAAGGATGGTGGCACCGAGACGCTGGCGCGCCTCTTCGACGACGATGCCCTCTATGCGGGCGGCAAGGCGGGCGCGCTGCAGCTGCCGACGTTCCTGGGCAACCACGATGCCGGGCGCCTGCCGATGTTTCTCAAGCTGGGTAAACCGCTTGCGAGCAACGACGAACTGCTGAAGCGCTCGATGCTGGCCCATGCCATGCTGCTGACGCTGCGCGGTGTGCCGACGATCTACTACGGCGACGAACAAGGTTTCATCGGCCATGGCGGAGACCAGTGGTCGCGGCAGGATATGTTTGCTTCCAAGGACTTGCGCCTGACGGACGAACCGCTGCTGGGCACGACCCGCGCCCCGAATGCCGAGCATTTCGACCCGACGCACCCGCTCTACAAGCTGATCGCGCAGCTCGCGACCTTGCGCCGCCAGACTCCGGCGCTGACGGGCGGCATGACCAAGGTTCTCACCGCGTCCGACAAGCCGGGGCTGTTTGCGGTCTCCCGCTTCGATCCGGCTACCGGGAATGAGGTCGTGCTGGCCTTCAACACCTCCACCGAGGCGGTCGAAGGCAACCTCGCGGTTGAGCCGAAATCGGCGCAATTCCAGACGCTTGCGGGCTCCGCATGCCCTATGAAGGCGACCGCTCCGGGATCGGTTTCGATCGCCATGCCACCGCTCGGTTTCGCCGTCTGCGCGGCCCGGCCCTGAGCGGCACACGGGCGGCACCCAACGGCACCCTAACGACACCTAGACGTACCAGAGAACGCCATGACGAACCCAGAAACCTCCTCCAAGGCGCCATGGTGGCGCGGCGCGGCGATCTACCAGATCTATCCGCGCAGCTTCGCCGATTCCAACGGCGACGGCATCGGCGACCTGCCCGGCATCACCTCGCGCCTCGACCATGTCGCCCGGCTCGGCGTCGAGGCGATCTGGATCTCGCCGTTCTACCAGTCGCCGATGGCCGACTTCGGCTACGACATTTCCGACTACTGCGCGGTCGACCCGATGTTCGGCACGCTGGAGGATTTCGACGCGCTGATCGCGAAGGCGAAGGCGCTTGGCCTGAAGGTCATCGTCGATCAGGTCTATGCCCACACCTCGGACCAGCACCCGTGGTTTGCCGAGAGCCGGTCCAGCCGCGGCAATGCGCGGTCGGACTGGTACGTCTGGGCCGATCCCAAGGTGGACGGTTCGCCGCCCAACAACTGGCAGTCGGTGTTCGGCGGCCCGGCGTGGCGCTGGGATGCGCGGCGCGGGCAGTATTACATGCATAATTTCCTGGCCGAGCAGCCGCAGCTCAATTGCCATAACCCCGAGGTACAGGACGCGCTGCTGGCGGTGGCGAAGTTCTGGCTGGACCGGGGCGTCGCGGGCTTCCGCATCGATGCGCTCAACCACTCGATGCACGACCCGATGCTGCGCAACAATCCGCCCGCGCCGGACGACGGGAAGGTGCGCACGCGGCCCTACGATTTTCAGCTGCAGGTCTACAATCAGTCGCACCCGGACATCCTCAAGTTCATCGAGCGGCTGCAGGCGCTGATCTCCTCCTATCCCGATACCTATTCGCTGGCCGAAGTCGGCGGATCGCGGGCGATGGAAGAGAAGCGCACCTTCACGCAAGGCCCTGCCCGTCTGGACAGCGCCTACGGTTTCGATCTGCTCTATGCCGACGCGCTGCGTCCCGCGCACATCGCCGAAGTGCTGCAGTTCTGGCCCGACGAACCCGACGCCGGATGGCCGAGCTGGGCCTTCGAGAACCACGACGCCCCGCGCGCCCTGTCCCGCTGGTGCGCACCTGACCAGATCGACGCCTTCGCGCGGATGAAGATGCTGACGCTCCTGTCGATCCGGGGCAATCCGATCCTGTTCCAGGGTGAGGAACTCGGCCTGCTGCAGGACGAGATCCCGTTCGAGATGCTGCAGGATCCGGAGGCAATCGCCAACTGGCCGCTCACCCTCTCACGCGACGGCGTGCGCACGCCGCTGCCGTGGATGGCGCAGAGCGAGCATGGCGGCTTCACCTCCTCCGCACCATGGCTGCCGCTGAGCGAGCAGAACCTGTCGCGCGCGGTCGACCGGCAAGAGACGGACCCGGCTTCGCTGCTCAACCTGACGCGGCATCTGCTGCAGCTTCGCGCCGCCGATCCGGCGCTGCGCCGGGGCTCCGGCGAAGTGCTGCTCGCCGACGACACGCGCCTCGTGCTGCGCCGAGAACTTGAAGGGCACCGTGTGCTGGTCGTCGTCAACATGAGCGATGCGCCTGCAGCATGGCCTGCAGCAATTCCGACCGGCGGCCGCGTTCTGGCCGCTGTGAATAACGCCGAATGCGCCCTCACCTTGGGCACGCTCCCCGCATGGGGCGCCTTGTGGATCATCGAAGGAGAAACGGCATGAAGCCGCTCGCCCTGCTGGCTAGTGCCGGCATCGTCATCGCCGCCCCTGCCATGGCGCAGGAAACCAAGCCGCAAGTCACCGCTCAATCGCCCGACGGCTCGATCGTGCTGACGGTCACCATCGACAACGACAGCCGCCCGATGTGGTCGCTCACCCGCAAGGGCAAGCTGCTGATCGCGCCGAGCAAGCTGGGCTTCATCCTGACGGATGGCCTCAACATGACGCGCGGCTTCGCCATCGAGAGCAGCGATACCGCGAAGGGCGACGACACCTGGGAACAGCCCTGGGGTGAGCGCCGCTTCGTCAAGGACACGTACAATCAGGTCACCGTCCGCTTCAAGCAGGGCAAGACCTACGGGACGCGGCTGATGAACGTCACCTTCCGCCTCTTCGACAACGGCGTGGGCTTCCGCTACGAGATCCCCGAACAGCCCGGCCTCAAGACGATGAAGATCGCCGACGAGACGACTGAGTTCGACATCGTCCCCAAGGGCACTGCATGGTGGATCCCCGGCGGCGAGTGGAACCGCTATGAGCAGGTCTACCAGAAGACCCCGATCGACGCCGTCTCTACCGCACACACGCCGATCACCATGAAGCTGGAGGACGGCACCCATCTGTCGTTCCACGAAGCGGCGCTGGTCGACTATGCCGGTTACTGGTTCAAGCGCGCGACCGGGCAGACCTTCCGCACAACCCTTTCGCCCTCCTCGCGGGGCCCGCGCGTGGTGCGCGATCTGCCCTTCGCGACGCCGTGGCGCACGGTGCGCATCGCGGATGACGCCGAAGGTCTGGTCGACAACGATCTGGAGCTGAACCTCAACGAGCCCAACAAGCTGGGCGATGTCAGCTGGGTGAAGCCGGGCCGCTACATCGGCATCTGGTGGGGCATGATCCGCAACGACTGGACCTGGGCGGAAGGCCCGAAGCACGGCGCCACCACCGAGCGGACCAAGCAGTACATCGACTATGCCGCGAAGCACAAGTTCCGCGGCGTGCTGGTCGAGGGCTGGAACAAGGGCTGGAACGGCGACTGGTTCGGCCACGGCGACGAATTCAGCTTCACGCAGGCGACGCCCGATTTCGACATCGAAGCGGTGACGAAGTACGCCGCGAAGAAGGGCGTCAAGCTGATCGGTCACCACGAGACCGGCGGCAACATCGCCAATTACGAAGCGAACATGGACGCCGGTTTCGCGCTCTACCAGAAGCTGGGCGTGGACACGGTGAAGACCGGCTACGTCGCCGACCATGGCGGCGTGATCGCGAACACCGACTATCCCGGCGGCCCGGTCGGCCCGGTCCGCATGGAGTGGCACGACGGCCAGCGGCAGGTCGAGCACCACCTCGCCGTCGTCGAGGATGCCGCGAAGCACCACATAGCCATCGACGCGCATGAACCGGTCAAGGACACGGGCCTTCGCCGCACGTACCCCAACTGGGTCTCGCGCGAAGGGGCGCGCGGCATGGAGTATAACGCCTGGGGCAAGTTCGCCAACGGCCCGGACCATGAGCCTACGCTGGTCTATACCCGCATGCTGTCCGGCCCGATGGACTTCACGCCCGGCGTTCTGAGCCTCGAAGGCGCGAACGGTCCCCTCGCCTCGACGCTGGCGAAGCAGCTGGGGCTGTACCTCGCGATCTACTCGCCGATCCAGATGGCAGCAGACTTCATCGAGCAACTCGACAAGTACCCGCGCGAGATGAACTTCATCGAGAGCGTGCCGACCGACTGGGCCGAGAGCCACCTGATCGCGGGCGAAGTAGGCGACTATGCGATCTTCGCACGCAAGGACCGCGCTTCGCCGAGGTGGTTCGTCGGCGGCGTGAACGATGCGACGGCGCGCACGGTGACGCTGAAGTTCGACTTCCTCGATGCGGGCAAGAGCTACAAGGCCAGCGTCTGGAAGGACGGCGAAGGCGCGACGTATGAAACCGAAGCGCGCCACAACATCGCCTACGACACGCGCACGGTGAAGAAGGGCGATACCATGGACGTGTGGCTGGCCCCCGGCGGCGGCACCGCGATCCGGCTGGAGCCGCGCTGACGATCCGCACGAAGGCCCCGTCGTCCCGGACTTGATCCGGGACCGGTGGCTGTCTTTAGGCGCGGTTCATCGACCGGGCACCCTGCGCGCAAGTGGGTCCCGGCGCGGCCACCGGTCCCGGATCAAGTCCGGGACGACGATTTGACGGGGCCGAACTCAACTGCAGCTGGCCTTCGTGGTCGTCGTCGCGTCGGAGATGCCGTCGCCCGAGCTGGCGCCAAGGCTGCGATCGTCGCGGATGATGTAGGCGGCCTCGCGGCGGAAGTTGGGCTGGCCGACGAACCAGGTGCCGAACAGCGGCTGGTAGGTGTAGTTCACCTCCACATACATCACCGCCGAACCCGACACCGCCGTGATCGTCGGATTGCCCATGCCCGCCAGCGTGGTGCCGGTCAGGCCGGCCTTGGCGACGCCGTATTGCGACTTCACCTTGAGGCTGCCCTGGCAGCGCTGCCAGTGGATGTACTGGCGCTTGGTCGCAGTGTCGTATTCGAGGCTGGAGAGGATGATCCGCCCGTTGGCGGCGAAGTTGAAGTACGACCCCTGCACCAGCGCTCCCGACATCACCGAAGCGACGTCCGCTTCCTTGACGGTGGGGGTCACCGCGCTGTTGTCGGTCTGGCCGAGGCGCGAGGCGTTATCGGCCACCGAGCTGGCGATCTGGGCGATCTGCATGTTGATCATCGCCATCCATGCCAATTCGGTTCCGTAGAAACCCATTGTGACGATGATCGGCAGGATCAGCGCGAACTCCATGAAAGAGACACCGCGCTGATCGCGGCGCAGCCTTCCGGCAAGACCCGCAGCAAGGCGCGCGATCATGGGCAGCTCCCCGCATCCGAGCCATACTTGGCCTGTAGCTCGTAAGGCTGGTTCTTGCGCACCGTGCTCGCGGTCAGCGTGCGCTGGCTCGTCGAATTGGGCATGAACGGCACGATGAACACGGGCGTATAGGTCACCGTCGCGGTGTAGAGCACGACGTCGTTGCCGCCACCGTTGTCGCTGTTCCCCACATCCGCGTCCCATCTGCCGTTGCGGTTCTCGTCGGTGTAGGTTTCGCCGTTGTCGCACTTGCCGTTGGTGTTCTTGTCGTTCCAGGCCTCGGCGCGTTTTATGTCGGCGAAGTCGTAGTAGCTGGAGCGCTTGAAGGCGACCGTCGCGCCCGGCGCTACGCGCTGGACCATCGCGGTGACGTAGGCGTCGGCCTTGGTGTTGTCGGCGATCTCCAGTCCGTCCTGACGCGAGGCCTCTTCCACCGCGCCGTGCAGGATCGCGGTGAGATAGGCGCGGTGCGCCATGTCGTAGATGCCGATGAGCAGCAGCAGGAGCACCGGCGCGGCGACGGCGAACTCGATCACCGCCGAGCCGCGCTCGCCCGCCCGGAGGCGACGGAGCAGCGGCGCCGTCACTGCACGACCCTCAACTCGCCGACCTGCTTGGCGATCTCCTGGAACGCGGTGTTCAGTTCGGACGAGCTGTTCGCGGTGTACGAACTGTCGTCGGATGCGCAGGTCGTCAGATCGCTGCTCAGGCTGGACGTGAACGCCACGACCCAGACGCGGATACCCTTGGCCTTGATCGCCTCGCACGTCGCAAGGAAGCGCTGGGTGTGGCGGGCGGTGTCGTTGGTCGTACCGTCGGTGGTGACGCGGCGGTCCCAGTACTCGATGCCCCAGGCCTGGGCGATGTACTGGTTGGGCTCCATCTGGCCGTCGGTCATGAAGATGACGTGGCGCGAAACCTTGCCGCCGTTGGACGGTTCGTCGCTGTTGAGGGTCGACCACATGCCCTGCTGCGACATCAGGCGCCCGCCCCAGATCATCCCGACGTCGAGGTACGTGCCCCCGATCGCCACGAGCGAGTCCGCGTAGGAATTGAACGCGCTCTGCGTCATCGTCGCCAGCAGCTTTGCCTGCGCCGGGCAATACGTTCCCGCATCACCGCCGTTGTTGGTGGTCGCGGTGGTGTAGTAGCCGCTGTCCGACCAGCGGCGGTAGGACACCTCCGGCCAGAGCGGACGCCACTTGGTCTTGTCGTCCGACGTCGGCGCCGTGTCGAGGTCGAGATCGAGCGCGGCCTTGGGCGAGATGCCCGTGCTGGTCGAGTAGCTGAAGGTGGCCTGCGCCACGGTGTCGCGTTCCTGGATGCAACCGCCCCAGGTCGAGGACACGTTCGCGCCGTTGGTTCCGGTAGGCGTGGCGACCGAGTTGAACTTCTTGAAGCTGCTCGTGTCGTACGTAACCTGATGGTAGCGCATCGTGTAGGGACGGGTCAGCCAGCGCCAATAGACGTAGTATGGCGAGTTTCTATCGGAACGAATACACGAGTATTCCTTCTTCACTTGCGATCGTGCCTGCCCGGACCCCTGCTCGCTGAACGCCGTATCTGCGGGCTTGGCATTATTGCAGTCGTTCTGCGAACTGTAGCTCGTCGTCGGAATAACGGCAGTCCATGTGCCGCTGTAATCGCTGCCGCCCGAATCGTCGGGCTCGTAGGCGCGCGACTGGTAGGGATAGCTGTCGACGATATAGCTGCTGTTGACCGCCGTAAGCAGCCTGCCGACGTTCACCGTCGAACTGAACGGCACGAAGCCGTAGCGCACGCGCGCATTGCTGTTCGCGGTGGCGTTGTAGATCGTCGTGTAGAAATTCTTCATCGCCGCGCGCAATGCCTGGATGCGCGTCTGCGAGCCCGAAAGCGTGTAGTCCATCGAACCGGTGGTATCGAGCACCATCATCACGTCCGCGTTGCCGACGCCCATCGAGCTTCCGCAGTTTACCCGGATGTCGAAGCTGTCCTTGCCGAAGATGCGCATCAGCAAGGTGTCGAGCACGGTCGTCGCGGTCGCGGTGACGGTCTGGCCGTCGTCGGTGGAAGTCACGGTGAACACCGTGGAGCGCGTGCCCTGCTGCGCGTCGTTGAAGTTGGTGTTGAAATACGCCGTCGCGGCCGCCTTCGAGGCGGTGTCGAAACCAGCCGTCGTCACCGTGCGCCGCCCCGCCAGCACCGCCGCGTCGCAGGCAGACTGGATTTGTTCACGCACGAGGTAATCGCGGCTCAGATCAACCGCCGAGCCCACCACGACCGCCGCCACGAGCATGCCGATCGCTGCGATCGGAAGGATGTTGCCGCCGGAATCGCGCAGGACACCGTTCAGCACTTCGCGAACGGCCTTGGCGGGATAGAGACATGCTTGACGCATCGTAAACCAGGCTCGCTCTTGGAATTGCCCCGATAATCTCCTGCCGATACCAGCAATGTCTTAAGGAAGTTTTGGCGAGCGCGCGGCTTTGCGTCCGGCCGCAGTCCGCGGCGAAAATATTTCGGTCCGTCGGGAACCGGGGAACGCCGTTAACGTTATCCGACCTGATCCGGGGACCGTGCGTGATGGGGGAGCGGTCCGGCTGCAGCGGTTTTTTACCCCCGCGAGACGAGTGAATGGCAACCGCCCGCGGACTGGATTCCACCAAGTTTCTCTACATCCTGCTACCCATCGTCATCGGCCTGACCTTCATCGCCGACACCCGTTTCCCGCTGGGCACCTCGATCTGGGTCATCTATTTGCTGCCTACGGTGCTGGCTTATCTCGCGCCGCATCGGCTGGCGCCCCTTGCCGTGGCCGCCGCGACGACCGTGCTGATCGTGATCGGCTACCAACTCGCGCCCGAAGGCGTGGCCAAGGAAATCGCGCTCATCAACCGCACCCTGGGCACGATCACCAACCTGACGCTGGCCGGCATCGGCGCCGCGTTCATCAGCTACCGCAATTCCACCCGCGCCCTGCAGGCCCTGCGTGAAGGCGAGGCCAGGCTGGCGCGGGAGACCACCGGAAACCTCTCCCTCGACGACCTCTCGCACCGCGTGATCAGCTTCCTCGTCGACCGTTTCGGCGCGGCGGCGGGGATCGTCTACGTCAATGACGAAGGCGCCTTTCGCCGCGTCGCCAGTTACGGCGTACCCAAAGGTGCCGGGGTTCCCGACCAGCTCGCGCCCGACGACGGCCTGCTTGCCGAAGTGATCCGCGACGGGCGCACCCGTACGATCGCGAAGGCCCCTGCCGGCTATCTCTCGTTCGGGACCGCGCTCGGGCAATCGCCGCTGGACCGTCTGGTACTCGGCGCGGCCGCGATCGACGGCAAGGTCAATGCCGTCATCGAACTCGGCTTCCTTGACACGCCCGAGGCCCGCCCCGAAGACGCGCCCCGCTTCCTCGACACGATTTCCGGCGCGGTCGGCCTCTCGCTGCGCTCCGCCAAATACCGCGCGCGGCTGGAGCACCTGCTCTCCGAAACCCAGCAGCAGGCCGAGGAACTCGCCAACCAGAGCGAGGAACTGCGCGCCACCAACGACGAACTGGAAGCGCAGGCCAAGGCCCTGCAGAATTCCCAGACCGAACTAGAAGCCCAGCAGGCCGAGCTGGAACGCTCCAACGCCCAGCTGGAGGAACAGGCGACCTCGCTCGAAGCCCAGCGCGACGAGCTGACCCGCGCCCAGACGATGCTGCGCGGACAGACCGAGGATCTGGAACAGGCGAGCCGCTACAAGAGCGAATTCCTCGCCAACATGAGCCATGAGCTGCGCACGCCGCTCAACTCGCTGCTGATCATGGCGCGCCTGCTGGCCGACAATCGCGGCGGCAACCTCTCGTCCGAGCAGGTCCGCTTTGCCGAGACGATCGAGACGTCCGGCAACGACCTGCTCGCGCTGATCAACGACGTGCTCGACATTTCCAAGATCGAGGCGGGCAAGCTGGAGCTGGAACCGCGCACGGTCCCGGTCGCCGCGATCCTCGCCAAGCTGCGCGATACGTTCGCCCCCGCCGCCGCCAAACGCGGCCTCGAACTACGCATCGCCGACGTGGCGGGCGAAATCGAGACCGACCCTCTGCGGCTGGAGCAAGTGCTCAAGAACTTCCTGTCGAACGCGATCAAGTTCACCGAGCGCGGCCATGTCGCCGTCGAGGTCGGCCGCGCCGCCGGCAACGTCGCCTTCACCGTGCGGGACACCGGCACCGGCATCCCCGCCGACAAGCAGGGCGCGATCTTCGAGGCGTTCCGTCAAGCCGACGGCGGCATCGCCCGCAAGTACGGCGGCACCGGCCTCGGCCTCTCGATCTCGCGCGAGTTGTCGCAGTTGCTCGGCGGCACGATCTCGCTGGAGAGCGAGCCCGGCAAGGGCAGCGCCTTCACCATCACCCTGCCCGAGCACTTCGACGCCGAAGCCGCGCCCGAACAGGTCCGCCGCCCCTCGCCCACACCGCTTGCCACGTCGCCGACGCCCGCGCCGACGGCCCCGCGCCGCCTCGCCGCTATCGCCGACGACCGTGAAACCCTCAGCGGCGATTCGCGCGTGATCCTCATCGTCGAGGACGATCCGGCTTTCGCGGGTATCCTCGCCGATCTCGCGCACGAAGTCGGCTTCTCGTGCCTGATCGCGGGGACCGCCGACGAAGGCGCCCTGCTCGCGCGTCAGTATCTGCCGCAGGCGGTGATCCTCGACATGCACCTGCCCGACCATACCGGCCTCTCGGTGCTCGACCGCATCAAGCGCGACGCCCGCACCCGACATATCCCGGTCCATATCGTCTCGGCCGACCATGACGACCATGCGGCGCTCGCCAGCGGCGCGGTCGGCTACCTGTTCAAGCCGGTCAGCCGCGACACCCTGGTCGACATGCTCGAAGGGCTGGAGGCGCGCATGGCCCAGCGCCTGCGCCGCGTGCTGGTGGTCGAGGACGACGCCCAGCAGGCCGAGGCGATCCACCTCCTGCTCGCCTCGCGTGATGTCGAGACGGTGGAGGTCCACTCCGCCGCCGAATGCCTGGGCAGCCTCGGCACCGAGACGTTCGACTGCATGGTGCTCGACCTCAACCTGCCCGACATGTCGGGGCTGGACCTGCTCGAACGCCTTTCGCACGACGAGAGCGTCGGCTTCCCGCCGGTGATCGTCTACACCGGCCGCGACCTCTCGCCCGAAGAGGAGATGCGGCTGCGGCGCTATTCCAAGTCGATCATCGTCAAGGGCGCCAAGAGCCCCGAGCGCCTGCTCGACGAAGTGACGCTGTTCCTCCACCAGGTCGTCTCCGAACTGCCACAGGAAAAGCAGCAGCTGCTCGCCCGCTCGCTGGGCCGCGACCAGGCGCTGGAAGGCCGCCAGATTCTGGTTGTCGAGGACGACATCCGCAACGTCTACGCGCTCACTTCGGTGCTGGAGCCGCACGGCGTCGGGGTACGCATCGCCCGCAACGGGATCGAGGCGCTGAACGAACTCGCCCGCAGCGTCGACAGCGACGGGGCGCCGGTCGATCTCGTGCTGATGGACGTGATGATGCCCGAGATGGACGGGCTGACCTGCATGAAAGAGATCCGCAAGGACCCGCAGTGGTCGCGCCTGCCGATCATCGCGCTCACCGCCAAGGCCATGGAGCGCGACCACCGCGAATGCATCGACGCGGGCGCCAACGACTACCTCTCCAAGCCGCTCGACATCGACAAGCTGCTCAGCCTCGTGCGCGTATGGATGCCGCGATGATCGGGCGAGAGAGATGATGGTCATCCGCTCCGGCGACAGCCTGAACGACATCGAACTGGACCTCATCGTCGAGGCCATCTGGCGGCGCTACCAGTACGATTTCCGCGATTATTCGCGCGCCTCGCTGCTGCGCCGCCTCGAACGCGCGCAAGCCCATTTCGGCGTGGCGCACCTCTCCGGTCTGCTCGACGTGATCCTCCACGATTCCGCCAGCCTGCCGGTGCTGATCGGCTTCCTGACCATCCAGGTCAGCGACATGTTCCGCGACCCCGAATATTTCCGAATGATCCGCGAGACGGTGATCCCCCACCTCGCCACATGGCCGACGATCAAGGTGTGGATCGCGGGCTGCGCCAACGGCGAGGAGTTCTACTCCCTCGCCATCCTGTTCCGCGAGGCGGGGCTGGAGGATCGCACGATGTTCTATTGCACCGACATCAGCCGCCCCGCGCTGGCCAAGGCCGAGGCAGGCATCTTCGATATCGAGCGCATTGCCGGCTTCTCGCGCAATTACCGCGAGGCGGGCGGCAAGGGTTCGCTTTCGGACTACTACACCGCCAACAGCAACGTCGCCCGCTTCGATCCGGCGCTGCGCCGCCGCGCGGTCTTCGCCGACCACAATCTCGCCAGCGACGCGGTGTTCTCCGAGGTCCAGCTGGTGTCGAGCCGCAACGTGCTGATCTATTTCGACCGCGCCCTGCAGGACCGCGCGCTCGGCCTCTTCGCCCAGTCGCTGCCGCCCGGCGGCTTCCTCGGCCTCGGCTCCAAGGAGACCGTCGCGTTCTCGGCGGAGACCGAGTGCTTTTCAGACTTCGCCCCGGCCGAGAAAATCTGGCGGCGCACCACGCACGATGTGCAGGAGGCCGCCTTTGCCGAATGAACCCTTGCGCATCCTTGCGGTGGACGACGTCCGCGAGAACCTGATCGCGCTGGAAGCCGCGCTCGACCAACCCGGCGTCGAACTCGTCACCGCATCCTCCGGGTTCGAGGCGCTGGAACTGCTGCTCAGGCAGGACTTCGCGCTGGCCCTGCTCGACGTGCAGATGCCCGAGATGGACGGCTTCGAACTGGCCGAACTCATGCGCGGGACCGAGCGGACGCGCGGCGTGCCGATCATCTTCCTCACCGCCGTCGCCACGGACGAGCGGCGCAAGTTCCGCGGCTTCGAGACCGGCGCGGTCGATTACCTGCTCAAGCCCATCGACATCACCGTACTCAATTCGAAGGTCACGGTGTTCGTCGAGCTGGCCCGCCAGCGCCGCGAGATCGCATTCCAGCGCGATGAACTCGGCGCCGCGCTGGGCCGTCTGCGCGCGCATGGCGACAATTCGCCAATGGCGGTGCTGGAGATCGACTCCAGCCTGCGCATCGTCGGTTGGTACAAGGGCGCCGAACGCACGATGGGCTACACGGCAGCCGACATGCTCGGCGTGCCCCTTTCGGAAGCGCCGTTCCTGCCGCCGAACGGCGGGCGCGAGGCGTTCCTCAAGGGCATGGGCGAACTGCTCGAAGGCGGCGACCGCCGCGCCATGCAGGAGCACCGCTACCGCCGCGCTGACGGGGTGCTGCGCGAAGGCGAATGGTACTGTTCCTCGCTCGCGGGCACTGGCCTGCGCCCGGGCAGCGTGATGATCGAGATGCTCGACATCACCGAACGCCGCCGCGCCGAGGACACCCAGCGCCTGCTCATCGGCGAACTCAACCACCGGGTGAAGAACACGCTGGCAACGGTGCAGGCGATCGCCTCGCAGGGGTTCCGCCATGCCCGCTCGCACCGGGAGTTCCAGGACGCCTTCACCGGCCGCCTGCAGGCACTGGCGCGCGCACACTCGATGCTCAGCGCGACCACGTGGGAGAGCGCGAGCCTGCGCCGCCTCATCGCCGACCACGTCGCCATCGGTGCGCTCAGCGAGGATAGGCTGCTGCTCGACGGCCCCGACGCCGACCTGCCACCCGAACTGGCGCTGCGCTTCTCGCTGGTGTTCCACGAACTCGCCACCAATGCGCACAAGTACGGGGCGTTCTCCAATGCGGTCGGCACCGTGCGCCTCGCCTGGACCGTCACCAGCCACGTGCTGGCGATGGAATGGAGCGAACACGGCGGCCCGCCAGTCTCTCCCCCTGAGCGGCGCGGCTTCGGCTCGACCCTGATCGAGCACAGCATGGTTTCCGACGGCGCGCGCATCGTCTCCGAGTTCGCGCCCGAAGGCGTGCGTTGGTCGATGGTGCTGCCCCTAGTTGCAGGCGCGGGCGTCGCCGAACCCGCCCCGCAGCCCGTCCCGCCACCACCCGTCGCAAACGCGCCCGCCTCCCTGCCGCCGATGCGCATCCTCGTCGTCGAGGACGAGCCGCTGGTCGCGATGGAACTGATCATGGAGATCGAGGACGGCGGCTGCATCGCCATCGGCCCTGCGACGTCGTGCGATCAGGCCCTCGCCATGATCCGCGAAACCGGGCCGGACCTCGCGCTTCTCGACGGCAATCTCAACGGCGAGAAGATCGACCCCGTCGCCGACGCCCTTGCCGCACGCGACACGCCCTTCGCTTTCGTCAGCGGCTACGACCGCGAGCATCTGCCGCGCGGACATGCCGACCGGCCGATGCTCAACAAGCCCTTCGTCGTCGCCGACGTGCGGGCGATGCTGCTGCAGCTGGCCGAAAGCGCGAAGGCGCCTATCCCCCAGAAACTCGCGGAGTGACGCAGGCACGGCAGGGCGCTATCGCCGAACCATGTCAAACGTACCGTCCGTCCTGTTCGTCTGCCTCGGCAACATCTGCCGCTCCCCCCTCGCCGAAGCCGCGCTGCGTCATGAGGCCGAGCGTGCCGGGCTGGAGGTGATCGCCGATTCGGCCGGCACCGGGTCATGGCATGTCGGCAAGGGACCGGACCCGCGCTCCTGCGCCGAGGCCGCGCGCCACGGCATCGACATCCACTCCTACCGCGCGCGGCAGGTAAAGGCGCAGGACTTCCGCCGTTTCGACCGCATCGTCGCGCTCGACGCCTCCAACCTCGCCGACTTGCGCCGCCTCGCGCCCTCGGATGGCGAGGCGCGCCTGTCGCTGCTGCTCGACCACGTGCCGGGGCTGGAGGGGCAGGACGTGGCCGATCCGTACTACGGCGGGCCGGAAGGGTTCGAGTCGACGTGGGAGCAGGTCAGCGCAGCGGCACGGGCGCTGGTGGCAGAGTTGAAGGCGCGATAGGCCCACCCCGCTGCGACTAAGGCCTGCGGCCTAAGTCTCGCTGCCCCTCCCGCAAGCGGGCCGGGGAAAACCGTTTCAGCCCTCCCGCTTGCGGGAGGGCTGGGAGGCTTGGTCCGAGGGACCTAGCCGGACGGGGTGGGCCCGACGGCAAGCCACTACCCCTGCTCCCGCATCCAGTACTGCATCGGCTTCGGACGATCGCCCTCATCCCGGTGGTCCTTCCACGCCAGTTCGGTGACCAGTCCCTCGACCGGCACATACCCGCGCCTGCGCCAGAACCCGTCGAGCGGCACGTATCCCTCCGGAAGGTCCGGATGATCGAGAGGCCGCACAACCGCCGCGAACGTCGTCGCCTTCGCACCGCACCGCCGCGCCTGCGCCTCGCGATGGTCGAAGAAGGCATGGCCGATCCCCTGCCCGCGATATTCCGGCAGCAGCACGGATTCGCCGAAGTAGAACAGCCCCGCCACGTCCAGCCCGCGCGACTCGAAAGGCCCGCGAAACTCCGCCTTCTGCACCGCCATGGGAGAGGCCGTCGCCATACCCACGACCCGGGCTCCATCGCGCGCCGCCACCAGCACGGCATCGGTCGCCTCGGCAAATTCGCGCAGGTAGCTTTCCTCGTAAGCCTCCGCGCCGTCGTAGAGGTAGGGCCATTCGGCGAAGACCGCGATCCGCAGCCGCGCAAGATCGCCGACGGCCGCCAGCATCTGCGCCCCCGTCAGCACCTGGATAGTCACGCTCATCCGCACAATTCCTCGCTCATCTTCGCCCCGGAGGCCCCTGCCGCGCGGGCAGTTTGCTTTTACACCGGCTTCCATTATATGCCCGCTCGAATGCCCCGGCCTTCCCGAAGCGCCGGGGCTTGCTCTTTCGCACGTTTTGCAAGGACCCAAGCGCATGTCCCGTCGCCGCCAGATCTACGAAGGCAAGGCCAAGATCCTTTACGAAGGCCCCGAGCCCGGCACGCTGATCCAGTACTTCAAGGACGATGCGACCGCGTTCAATGCCCAGAAGAAGGGCACTATCCAGGGCAAGGGCGTCATCAACAATCGCATCAGCGAGTATGTGTTCACGCGCCTGAACCACATCGGCGTGCCCAACCACTTCATCCGCCGCCTCAACATGCGCGAGCAGCTGGTCCGCCAGGTCGAGATCATCCCGATCGAGGTCGTGGTGCGCAACGTGGCCGCCGGTTCCATCTCCAAGCGCCTCGGCATCCCCGAGGGCGAGATGCTGCCGCACACGCTGATCGAGTACTACTACAAGGACGACGCGCTGGGCGACCCGCTGATCGCCGAGGAACATATCGCCTGCTTCGGCTGGGCCAACCATGACGAGATGCAGGACATCGCCGCCATGGCGATCCGCGTGAACGACTTCATGGCGGGCATGTTCGCGGCGATCAACATCCGCCTCGTCGACTTCAAGCTCGAATTCGGGCGCATCTGGGACGGCGACTTCAGCCGCGTGATCCTCGCCGACGAGATCAGCCCCGACGGCTGCCGCCTGTGGGACATGACCACCGGCGAGAAGCTCGACAAGGACCGCTTCCGCCGCGACCTCGGCGGCGAGGAAGAGGCCTACCAGGAAGTCGCCCGCCGCCTCGGCCTGCTGCAGGACGACAACGGCCCGAGCGAAGTGCTGGACCTCACCAAGCACCGCAAGCTGCGCGGCAAGTAAGCCTCGCAAGGCGTTGAATTGAAAGGGCGGTGTTCCGGTGGGAGCGCCGCCTTTTTTATTCTGCAATCCTCCCTGTCGCGCAGCGATGGGGAGGTGGCAGTCGCGTCAGCGACTGACGGAGGGGGCCTTCAAA